>NZ_JBWKZJ010000010.1:0-94698 GCF_059424365.1 Brevundimonas sp. GW456-12-10-14-LB3 | reverse complement strand
CGGGAGCGGGGCGGGGCAGGCCCGCCGACGGCGCCGACGCCGGCTCCTCTTCACCCGCGCCGGGACCGCCGGGCAGCAGAATATCGACCTTGGCCTTGCCGCGCAGCTGTTCCAACAGACGTCTCACCCCTTCATAGGTCAGGTAGCGGACGATTTGCGGCCGGGCCTGTTCCAGAGTCGGCGGGTTTTCCTTGCGCCGGTCCTCGACCCGCAGCACGGCCCAGCCGCCCTCGGTCTGGAAGGGACCGACGGTCGAACCGGCCGGCTTGTCACGCAGGGCGCCGGCATAGGCCTGGGGCATGACGTCCAGGGTGGAATAGCCCAGGTCGCCGCCAGAAAAGCGGGTGGCCTCGTCGATCGACCGCTCCATGGCCACGGCCTCGAAGCTGGCGCCCTGGCCCAGAATGCCGATGACGGCGTCCGCCTCGGGCTTGGTGCGCGACAGGATCAGGCGGACCCGGATCTCCTCGGACGTCTTCGCCAGGCGCAGCTGCTCATTGTAAAGCGTCTGGATCGCCTGATCGGAGATGGCGCCGTTGACGACGCTCTCGACCAGCATGTCGCCTAGAATCCGTTCGCGGGTCGCCTCCAGCCGCCGCTGCGCCAGAGGCGAGGCGTCCAGGCGACGGCGCTCCGCCTCGCGCGCCAGCAGCTTCTGATCGACCACCTCGTCCAGAACCCGGCGGAAAAGCTCGGAGGTCACATCCAGGGGCTCGCCTTCCCCGACCAGACCCTGCGCCACCGCCTCGCGTTTGACGTCCGAGGCCCAGATGATCTGGTCCTGAACCTTGGCCACCTGCTGGTCGCCCGGCTGCGGCGCCCGATCGTCGTCGCCGCCGCGCGAACAGGCGGCCAGCGTCATCGCCAAGGCCGTCGCGGCGACCAAGGCGATGCCGCCGACCGATCCAAGGCCCCCTCGGGAAGGGGCGTGTCGGAAATGGAGGCGCCGGAATGGGATCAAGGGGACGCTCCGTCGAAGGCGGCCGAAAGCCCCCGCGTTGACAGGGGTTAGGGCGGTGCTTAAGTCCCGCCTGCGCCCAAGTCGAGGGGTTTTGATCGTCTGCGCGGCCCTTCGCGCGCGCCTGTGTCGGCGCGGCGGGGTCGTCATCGGTCCGAACGCCGCTTGGGGCGCGATCCTCGCCGCCCCTCACGGGATTTCAGAGCCGCTCCTTAATGACGCTCGACCTTTACCGGATCTGACATGCTCGGCTTCGCCAAGAAACTCTTCGGCTCTTCCAACGACCGCAAGGTCAAGGCTTTCCAGGACCACGCCCAGCGCATCAATGCGCTCGAGCCCAAGTTCGCCGCCCTGTCGGACGACGAGCTGCGGATGATGACTGACGCTTTCCGCGACCGTCTGAGCAATGGCGAAAGCCTGGACAAGATCCTGCCCGAAGCCTTCGCCGTCGTGCGCGAGGCGTCCAAGCGGGTGCTGGGCCAGCGTCAATATGACGTCCAGCTGGCGGGCGGCATGATCCTGCATGAGGGCGGCATCGCCGAAATGCGGACCGGCGAAGGCAAGACCCTGGTCGCCGTGGCGCCGGTCTATCTGAACGCCCTGGAAGGCAAGGGCGTCCACGTCATCACCGTCAACGACTATCTGGCCCGCCGCGACGCCGAGACCATGGGCCGGGTCTATCGCTTCCTGGGTCTTGAGGTCGGGGTCATCGTCAACGGCCTGTCCCAGGGCCAGCGCCAGGCCGCCTACGCGGCCGACGTGACCTACGGCACCAATAATGAGTTCGGCTTCGACTACCTGCGCGACAACCTGGTCTATGACCGGCGCGAGATGGTGCAGCGCCCCCACAACTTCGCCATCGTCGACGAGGTCGACTCCATCCTGATCGACGAGGCGCGCACGCCCCTGATCATCTCGGGCCCCACCGAGGATCGGTCGGACCTTTACAAGGTGCTGGACGCCCTGATCAAAGATCTGATCAAGGACAAGGACACCTATGAACTGGACGAGAAGCAGAAACAGGTTCTGCTGACCGAGCTGGGCTCCGAGCGTCTGGAAGAGGCCCTGGAGAAGGGCGGCCATTTCGCCCCCGACACCACCGGTCTTTATGACGCCGCCAACATCAGCCTGGTCCACCACTCCAACCAGGCCCTGCGCGCCAACACCCTGTATCAGCGCGACAAGGACTATATCATCAAGGGCGGCGAGATCATTCTGATCGACGAGTTCACCGGTCGGATGATGACCGGCCGGCGCCTGTCCGAAGGCCTGCACCAGGCCATCGAGGCCAAGGAGGACGTCAAGATCCAGCCCGAGAACCAGACCCTGGCCTCGGTGACGATCCAGAACTACTTCCGCCTTTATCAGAAGCTGTCCGGCATGACCGGCACGGCCGCGACCGAGGCCCAGGAGTTCGGCGACATCTACAAGATGGAGGTGCTGGAGGTGCCGACCAACCGGCCGATCCAGCGCAAGGACTATGACGACGAAGTCTATCGGACCCATGCGGAAAAGAGCCAGGCCATCGCCCGGCAGATCGCCGAATGCCACCTGGCGGGTCAGCCCATCCTGGTCGGCACGGTCTCGATCGAGCGCTCCGAACAACTGTCCGAGCTGCTGCGCACCTATGAGTACAAGGTCGAGGTCTCGCGCAAGCTGAAGCCCCAGTACGAGGGCAAGGCCAAGGAGGCCGAGAAGATCGGCGACGCCGCCTATGACATCACCTATGAGACCAAGCTGCGCGGCATTCCGCACTCGGTCCTGAACGCGCGCCAGCATGAGCAGGAGGCCTATATCGTCGCCGACGCCGGTCTGCCGGGCGCGGTGACCATCGCCACCAACATGGCCGGCCGCGGCACCGACATCCAGCTCGGGGGCAACCTCGAGATGAAGATGCAGAAATGGCTGCTGGAACAGCGGAACATGGCCGTCGAGGTCACGCCCGAGATGCACGCGGCCAAGGAGGCCGAGTTCAAGGCCGAGATCGCCGTCAACCGCGAGAAGGCCCTGGCCGCCGGCGGTCTGTTCGTCCTGGGCACCGAACGCCATGAGAGCCGCCGGATCGACAACCAGCTGCGCGGCCGCACCGGCCGCCAGGGCGACCCCGGCGTGTCGAAATTCTATCTGTCCTGCGAGGACGACCTGCTGCGCATCTTCGCCGGCGACCGTCTGGACTCGATCATGAAGACCTTCGGCGTCGCTGAGGGCGAGGCCATCACCCATCCCTGGCTGAACCGCGCCATCGAGACCGCCCAGAAGCGGGTCGAGACCCGCAACTACGACATCCGCAAGAACCTGCTGAAGTACGACGACGTCGTGAACGACCAGCGCAAGGCCGTGTTCGAACAGCGCCAGGAGTTCATGGATTCCGAGGATCTGTCGGAACTGGTCGGCGACTTCCGCCGTGACGTCGTGTCCGACCTGGTCGAACGCTACATGCCGCCCAAGGCCTATGCCGAACAGTGGGACATCGACGGCCTGGATGAAAAGGTCCGCTCGACCCTGGGGCTGGAGCTGCCGCTCCACGACTGGGCGGCCGAGGAAGGCGTCTCCAACGAGGAGATCGAGGAGCGGCTGCTCGCCGCCGCCGACGCCCGCGCGGCCGAACGTCTGGAGCTGATCGGCGCCGAACAGACGCGCGGCCTGGAAAAGCAATTCATGCTGCAGATGATCGACATGCAGTGGCGCGAACACCTGGTCCATCTGGACCATCTGCGCGGCGTGATCGGCCTGCGCGGCTACGGCCAGCGCGACCCGTTGCAGGAGTATAAGACCGAGGCCTTCAACCTGTTCGAAGGTCTGCTCTACGACCTGCGCCACAACGTCACCCGCTGGCTGATGACGGTGGAGTTCCGCTTCCAGGCGCCGCCTGAACTGCCTGAGTTCCAGGAAATCCACCTGAACCCCGGCACCGGCGAAAATGAGATGGCCGATCCGGCCGCTCAGAACCCCGAAGGCCAGCTGATCGGCGACGACCGGTCGAAACTGCCGGTCGAGGCGCTTCCGCCGGGCTGGGAGATGACCGGCCGCAATGCGCCCTGCCCCTGCGGCTCGGGCCGCAAGTTCAAACACTGCCACGGCGCCCTGATCTGAGCCTTTCGGCGCGGTAAGGACGAAAAAGAAGGCCCGGAGCAAATGCTCCGGGCCTTTGTCGTTTGCGACTGACGAGGCTCTTACTGGGCGGCGCCGCTCGCCGAGCGAACCTCGACCGGCAGGCCCAGGGCGTCGAGCTGGGGCTTGACCACCGAGGCGTCGCCGACGACCACCCAGACGAAGCGGGACGGGTCGAGCGCGGCCTGGGCCGCGGCGTCCAGTTCGGCCGTCGTCAGGGCGTTGGTGCGAGCGGCCACCGTTTCCGGATAGTCGTCCGGACGGCCCAGCATGTCGTTGACCCGCATGGCGTTCAGAACCGCCAAGGAGGTTTCATAGCTGCCGGCCAGACGGCGGGTATTGCCGTTGACGGTCCGCTCCAGCTCAGCCGGCGTCACGCCCTTGCCGCCCTTCAGGAAGTCGTTGAACTGGGCGTTCAGGGCGGTGATGGCCGGCCCGGTCTGGTCGGCCTGGACCGGGGCGGTGATCAGATAGGGCACGCGGCCGACGAAGCCGGCGGTCGAGGCGTTGACGCCGTAAGACCACCCCTTGGTCTCGCGCAGGTCCGAGTTGATGCGCGACAGGAAGTCGTTGCCCAGCACATTGTTGGCGGCGTTGAAGACCAGCAGGTCGTCCGAGCCCTTGGCCGACAAGACCGTCCCGCCCATGATGTAGGACTGAGGCGACTGCGGCCGGTCGATCAGCACGATCTTCGACGGGGTCGCGGGGATCGGCGCGGAATAATCCTTCACGCCCTTGGGGGTGGCCGAGGGGACCCAATGGCCGAACTGGGCGTCGAGCAGAGGCTTGATCTCCGCCAGAGGCTTGTCCGAGACCACGAAGATCTTGGCGTTGTCGGGACGGATCCACTCGGCGTAGTCCGCGCGGATGTCGGCCTCGGTGATGGCCTTGACGCTGGCCTCGTCGCCGTTGCCGCTGAACGGGCGGCCATAGGGGTTGGCCGAGCCGTAGATCAGTTCGGGCAGGGCGCGGTTGGCCAGGGCGGCCGGCTGGGTCCGTTCCGCCGCGATCCGCGCCAAACGGGTGGCGCGCAGACGCTCCAGCTCCGAGGCGGCGAAGGCGGGGGTCTTGACCACCTCGGCCAGCAGGGCGACCGAGGGCTCCAGGTTCGGGGTCACGGCCGACAACTGGACCACCGATCGGTCCATCGAGGCGCCGGTCGAGATGGCGGCGCCGAGGGTTTCTTGCGCCTCGGCCAGCTGGGTGGCGTTCATGCTGCGGGTGCCCTCGTCCATCAGGTCCAGCATCAGGGTCTGCAGCCCCAGCTTGGACGCCTCGTCGGCGGCGATGCCCGCGTCGAACTCGATGGCGATCTTGGTCGCAGGCACGGCGTCGCGCTGGGCGTAGACCACCTCGACCCCGTTCGACAGGCGCGTGCGCTCCACAGTGGGGAAGTCGACGTTGGCGACGGCGGCGATCTCGGGCTTGGGCATGCGGGCCACGCGCTCGATCGGGGGCGCCGGGGTGCGGTTGGCGCCCGAGGGAGCCTCCGCCGCCTCCTGATAGGCCTCACGCTCGCCCGGCAGGGTGGTCAGTGTATAGGCCGGACGGGTCAGCCATTTCTGCATGGCCGCCTGGACCTGGGCGGGGGTGGCCGCCGCATAGGCCTGGAGCTCCTTCTTGTAGTGCTCCGGATCGCCGGCGTAGAGCTGGCCCTCAGCCAGGGCCACGGCCTTGCCGCCGAAGCCGCCGACCTGTTCCAGACCTTGAACCGTGCGCGAGACGTACTGGGTCTTGACCCGTTCCACCTCGGCCGCCGTCGGGCCGTTGGCGATCAGATCGTTCAGGATCTGGCGGGCGCGGGCCTCGACGGCCGCCGGGTCCTGGCCCGGCTTCACGTCGACGGTGATCTCGAACATGCCGACGCGATGATAGGCGCCGTTGTTCGCGCTGACCGAGACGGCGGTCTGCTCCCCGCGCACCAGTTCATTATCCAGCCGCGAGCTGGCCAGGCCGCCTAGCACCGAGGCGCCGATGCTGAGCGGCACGGAATCCGGATCCAGCATGCCGGGCACGGCCCAGCTGATCTCGACGCGGGCGTTGGACACCCGGTCGTGGGTCGTCTCATTGACCGGCGCCAGCAGGGTCGGCACGGACGCCTGGGCCGGGGTGTTGACCGGGCCGCGCGGAATCGGGCCGAAATATTTCTCGGTCAGCTCGCGCGCCTTGGCCGGGGTGATGTCGCCGGCCAGGACCAGCACCGCATTGTTCGGCCCGTATTTGGAACGGAACCAGTCGCGCACCGTCTCCATCGAGGCCGCGTCCAGATCGGCCATCGAGCCGATGGTCGAGTGGCGATAGGGGTGGCCTTCGGGGAACAGGGCCTCCAGCTGCTTATACTGGTTCAGGCCGTAGGGCTGGTTGTCGCCTTGGCGCTTCTCGTTCTGGACCACGCCGCGCTGGAGATCGAGCGTCTCCTGGCTGATGGCGCCCAGCATATAGCCCATGCGGTCGCTTTCCATGAACAGGGCCTGTTCCAGCGCCGGGGTCGGAACCGTCTCGAAATAGTTGGTGCGGTCGAACCAGGTGGTCCCGTTCATGTCCGTCGCGCCCATGTTGCGCATCGGGGTGAAATAGCTGCCCGGCGCATTCTCCGAGCCGCCGAACATCAGGTGTTCGAACAGGTGGGCGAAGCCCGTCTTGCCCTCAGGCTCGTCCTTGGAGCCGACGTTGTACCAGACCGATACGGCCACGACCGGGGCCTTGTGGTCTTCATGCACCAGAACGGTCAGGCCGTTGTCCAGGGTGAAGCGGGTGTAGGGAATGTCCACCTCGGCGACCAGTTCGGACACCGGTGCGGCCCGCAGGGCGGGCGCGGCGGCCTGGGCCGAGGCTGCGGGGGCCGACACGGCGGCGTTTGAGGCCCAGACCGGGGTAGAGACCGCCAGAAGGGCGGCGGCGGCGACGAGGGAAGAGGCGCGACGCATGGGTTCGACATCCTTGGTGACAGATGAACGACGACCATAACGACGGTCGATCCACTGGCAACGCGACCAAGTGAACATGAACAAAGCTTCATCTTTCCGTGGGGCCGCCCCGGAAAAGGTTGCATCGCCGGACCCCCGGTCTTATGCGCGCGTCAATTCTCCCCATCGCGCCGTCGAATTTACCGAAAGAGCCGCCATGTCCGCCCCCGCCGACAAGCCCGTGAAGAAAGTCGTCCTCGCCTATTCGGGCGGTCTGGACACCTCGATCATCCTGAAATGGCTGCAGACGGAATATAACGCCGAGGTGGTGACCTTCACCGCCGACCTGGGCCAGGGCGAGGAGCTTGGCCCCGCACGCGAAAAGGCGCTGAAGCTGGGCATCAAGCCCGAGAACATCTTCATCGACGACCTGCGCGAGGAATTCGTGCGCGACTTCGTCTTCCCCATGTTCCGCGCCAACGCCCAGTATGAGGGCGACTATCTGTTGGGCACCTCCATTGCTCGCCCGCTGATCTCCAAGCGCCAGATCGAGATCGCCCGCCAGGTCGGCGCCGACGCCGTCTGTCACGGCGCGACCGGCAAGGGCAACGACCAGGTCCGCTTCGAACTGGGCTATTACGCCCTGGAGCCGGACATCCGCGTCATCGCCCCCTGGCGCGAGTGGGCGTTCCGCAGCCGCGAGGCCCTGCTGGACTTCGCCGAGAAGAACCAGATCCCGATCGCCAAGGACAAGCGCGGCGAGGCGCCCTTCTCGGTCGACGCCAACCTTCTGCACTCCTCCTCCGAGGGCAAGGTGCTGGAAGACCCGGCGGTCGAGGCACCCGAGTTCGTCCACCAGCGGACCATTTCGCCCGAGGACGCGCCGGACAAGGCCACGGTCATCGAGATCGGTTTCGAAAAGGGCGACGCCGTGTCGATCAACGGCGAGGCCATGAGCCCGGCCACCCTCCTGACCGCCCTGAACCAGTACGGCCACGACAACGGCATCGGCCGTCTCGACCTGGTCGAGAACCGTTTCGTCGGCATGAAGTCGCGCGGCGTCTATGAGACCCCCGGCGGGACCATACTGATCGCGGCCCACCGCGGCATCGAGAGCATCACCCTGGACGGCGGCTCCATGCACCTGAAGGACCAGCTGATGCCGAAATACGCCGAGCTGATCTACAACGGTTTCTGGTTCTCGCCCGAGCGCGAGATGCTTCAGGCCGCTATCGACAAGAGCCAGGAAAACGTCTCCGGCACGGTCAAGGTCAAGCTGTACAAGGGCAATGTCTCGGTCATCGGCCGCGAGAGCCCCAATAGCCTGTACGACCAGGATCTGGTGACCTTCGAGGAAGGCGTCCAGGCCTATGACCACAAGGACGCCGCCGGCTTCATCAAGCTGAATGCGCTCCGCCTGCGTGTTCTAGCCAAGCGCGGCGCGCGCCAGGGCTAGGCTGCGTCGCGGGAGAAGCCGAATGACCGTAAAGGACCGCATCAGGATCCATCAGACCCGGCTTCTCTCGGACAACTGGTATGTGCTGAAGACGACCCGTTTCGACTGGAAACGGCGCGACGGCGTCTGGCAGACCCAGGAGCGGGAGCATTACGACCGGGGCAATGGGGCGGTGCTTCTGCCCTATAATCCGGCGGCGCGCACCGTGCTGCTGGTGCGGCAGTTCCGGCTGCCGGCCTATCTGAACGGCTATGACGACCTGCTGATCGAGGCGGCGGCCGGCCTGCTGGACGACGCCGAGCCCGAGGTGCGGATCCGCGCCGAGGTCGAGGAGGAGCTGGGCTATCGCCTCGGCGCGGTGCGCAAGGTGTTCGAGGCCTTCATGAGCCCCGGCTCTGTCACCGAAATCCTGCACTTCTTCGTCGCCGAATATGATGCGTCCATGCGGATCGGCGACGACGGCGGCCATCCGGACGAGGGCGAGGACATCGAGGTGCTGGAGCCGACCGTGGACGAGGCCCTGGCCATGATCGCCGACGGCCGCATCCGCGACGCCAAAACCATCATGCTGTTGCAGCACCTCGCTTTGACGGTCTTCCGCTGAAGCATGCCTAACGGCTTCAGCGGGATCGCGAAGCGATCCCGCTTCAACCGATCAGGCTCTAAGGCGTCAGCAGAATCCACAGGCCCGTCGCGGCGAAACCGGCGGCGGCGGCGAACCGGATCCATTTCAGCGGCAGCTTCTTCGCCGCCGTCTCGCCCAGCAGGACGGCGGGCCCGTTGACCAGCATCATGCCCAGGGTCGAGCCGGCGACCACCACCGGCAGATTCTCGAATCGGGCGGCCAGCATGGCGGTGGCCACCTGGGTCTTGTCGCCCATCTCGATCAGGAAGAAGGCCGAGGCGGTGGTCCAGAAGATGGCCCAGAAGCCGCGCTGGACCTCGCCCTTCTGCTCGTCCAGCGTGTCGGGGATCAGGGCCCAGGCCGCGAAACCCAGAAAGGCGAGGCCGACGATCCAGCGCATCCACTCGCCCGTGATGAAATGGGCCAGGACGGTGCCGGCCAGGGCGGCGAAGGCGTGGTTCAGCAGGGTGGCCGCCAGAATGCCCAGGATGATGGGCGTGGGCCGTCGCCAGGTCGCCGCCATCACGATGGACAGCAACATGGTCTTGTCCCCGATCTCCGCGATGGAGACCAGGCCGGTCGAAATGAGGAAGGCTTCCAAAGGGAACCTGTATGCGCGGGAGCCTCGGCGGACGGACCTGTGGCGTTCGCAGCCGGGCCCCGCATGGACGTCCCTGCGAAAGCCGCCGGTCTTGCCGTGATCCGGATCTGAAAGACCCTGGACCGTTCCCGCGCCATCCTCTCCGGGAGAGGAAGTATGTTGACGCGGGCCCCGCTGATGGTTGCGGGCGGCTACTCCCCGATGACGCGGCGGGGTTTAGGCCAGGACGCCGGAAATGAAAAGCCGATAACGACTCGCAAGAAGGGGTTCAGATCAGACCCTGCCGCCTGGCCTCGGCCGTGAGGCCGTCGCGGAACTCGGGCGCGGCGAGGGCGATTAGGGCGCGGGCCCGCTCGCTGGTCGATCGGCCCTTCAGGTTGGTCCACCCGTGCTCGGTGACGACGATATGCACGTCGTTGCGGGGCGTGGTGACGGGCCCGTCCAGCCGGGCGACGATGCGCGAACAGGTCCCCCTGGCCGCCGTCGCATGACAGGCGATGATCGACTTGCCGCCGTCGGAGCCATAGGCGCCGCGCACGAAGTCCAGCTGTCCGCCCGAGGCGGTGAACTGGCGGCCGTTCAGATACTCCGAACAGCAGGCGCCGCTCAGGTCGATCTGTAGCGTGGCGTTGACCGAGACCATCCTGGCGTTGCGGGCGATGACGGCCGGATCGTTGACATAGGAGACAGGCCGGGCCTCCAGTCCCCGGTTCTCGTGCAGGAAGTCATAGGTGTTCTGGTCGCCCATCGAGAAGGCGAAGACCCCGACGCCGGGGTGCAGGGTCTTGCGGGTATGGTTCGCCACCCCGACCTGCATCAGCTCGACCAGGCCCGGTGTCAGCATTTCGGTGTGGACGCCCAGGTCGCGGTGGTTCTTCAGGGCGTCGCAGACGGCGTTGGGCAGGGCGCCGATCCCCATCTGCAATGTCGCGCCGTCCTCGACCAGGTCGGCGATGATCCGGCCGATGGCCAGGTCGGCCGGCTGGGGTTCGGCCTTGGGCACGGCCAGAAGCGGAGCGGCGTGTTCGACGATTCCGGACACCCGGGAAACATGGACGGTGCAGTCGCCGTACACGCGCGGCATATGCGGATTGACCTCGACCACGATGGTGCGGGCCGTCTCCGACACCGGCTTGGCGTAGTCGGTATTGGTGCCGAAGGAGAAGAAGCCGTCGGCGTCCATCGGCGAGACGGTGCAGACTAAGGTATCGACGCCGACCTCGTCGCACAGCAGTCGGGGCGATTGCTGGAAACC
The DNA here is from genome assembly GCF_059424365.1 of Brevundimonas sp. GW456-12-10-14-LB3. Taxonomy (NCBI): domain Bacteria; kingdom Pseudomonadati; phylum Pseudomonadota; class Alphaproteobacteria; order Caulobacterales; family Caulobacteraceae; genus Brevundimonas; species Brevundimonas sp. GW456-12-10-14-LB3. Next base: position 83,786 of record NZ_JBWKZJ010000010.1, on the reverse strand, counting down.
GGTCGGGATGAACTGGACCGGGCTGGGTCGCCCCTCCTCAAAGGCGCGCTGCTCCAGCCGGCGTTCGACGGCGCTGTGGAACAGGCTCCAGGGCCGGATGCGGTCCATCAGCTCGTAGCGCAGCACGGTGTCGCCGGCGATGGCGGTGGAGAGGAGATAATAGAGGTTCAGGTCTTCGACCTCGCCCCGCTCGGCCCGTTGGGCTAGGGCCTTCAGCAGGGCCGGGGGCTGGGACACGCCCAGGCCCATGGCGATCCTGGCGCCGGATCGGATCAGGGCGGCGGCTTCGTCCGGCGTCTTCAGCCGCTCGGCGTAGAGGGCGGCGTGATCCATGGCGTCTCTCCCGTCTGCGCGCCCCTGTTCGGACGAGGCGTCGTCGGCGCCGACTATGGGGCCTCCCGCGGTTGAGTAGGTTCTAGACTTTGGTCGGATCGCCGGGCGTCTCGTCCGCCGTCGGAGACGGTTCGTCCTGCAAGGGCGCCCGGCGACGCTTCTGCCAACGCGCGACCCCATAGGCGACCAGCCACAGAAGCATGGCCCAGGCCGAGCCCACGGCCCAGCCGGCGAAGACGTCCGTCGCCCAGTGGGCGCCCAGATAGATGCGGGTCAGGCCGACCAGCAGGGCCATGACCATGCCCACGCCCAGGACGAAGATCTTGAACCGCCTGCGAGGAAAGGCGCGGGTCAGCATGACGGCCACGCTCAGATAGAAGACTGTCGCGAGCAGGGCGTGACCGGAGGGGAAGCTGGCGTTGATCGTCTCGACCGCCTGAAGCGCCTGGGGCGGACGTTCGCGTTCGAACACCGCCTTCAGCCCCTCGCTCAGCATGACGCCGCCCGTCAGCCCCAGGACCAGCAGCAGGGACGACAGCCATTTCCTCTGGCTCAGCAGAAAGAGGACGACGATCAGGGCGAACAGGCCCAGCACCGATATGCCGCCCAGCGATGTGAGGTCCGCCGCCGCCTCCTTCAGCCACCACGGCCCCCAGGGGCGGCCAGGATCGTCGGCATAGGGCCGCATCAGGCCAAGCACCTGACGATCAAAGCTCTGACCGTCGGTCTCGGTCATGTCGTCGGCGATCTCGACGAACACCGTCACGCCCAAGGCGGCGACGAACAGGGCCGTCAAAGCGGCCGTCTCGGCGCGCGCGACCGTCAGCAGGCGTATCAAAAAGGGACGGAAGTCGGAAACGGCCATGGGGCGTCGGAACGGCCAAGCTGGACCGAAGTTCCGATCACGCCTTCGTGATGTCGCGGCCGCGAAGGCCCGAGAGGGGTTTGCTGGCTTGCGCGCTGAACTTTCCCCAGGCGAGGCCGACTTGTCCGACCGATTCGCCGACAAAGCGAGCGTCAAGACGTTGACGGCTTATTAGGCATGTGCGCCCTATATGTGGGCTCGGGGAGCGTTGGAGCCACTAGATGATGTGGTTCCGGCGCAGGTGGCTCTAGGCAGTTTATTGTTCAGGACGCAGATGACTATGGCTGGCGGCGAGGCTTTGAAGACAGCGGAATTCCAAGGTGTTGCGACGAACGCGGCGCCTGAGAAACCGCATCTGACCGTCGTGAAATCGGTCCAGGTGGATCGTTCGCGCGACGCCCTGCTGACCGATTTCGGCAAGAAGACGCTGGAGGACCGCTACCTGCTGCCGGGCGAGAGCTATCAGGACATGTTCGCCCGCGTCTCGACCGCCTTCTCGGACGACGCCGACCACGCCCAGCGCCTGTATGACTATATGAGCCGCCTGTGGTTCATGCCGGCGACCCCGGTCCTGTCGAACGGCGGCGCCGATCGCGGCCTGCCGATCTCCTGCTTCCTGAACGCCGTCGGGGACAGTCTGGACGGCATCCAGAGCGTTTGGAACGAGAACGTCGCCCTGGCCTCGAACGGCGGCGGCATCGGCACCTACTGGGGCGGCGTCCGCTCGATCGGCGAGAAGGTCAAGGGCGCGGGCAAGACCTCGGGCATCATCCCCTTCATCCGCGTGATGGACAGCCTGACCCTGGCGATCAGCCAGGGGTCGCTGCGGCGCGGCTCGGCCGCCGTCTATCTGGACATCCACCACCCGGAGATCGAGGAGTTCCTCGAGATCCGCAAACCGTCGGGCGACTTCAACCGTCGCTCCCTGAACCTGCACCACGGCGTCAACGTCACCGACGAGTTCATGGAGGCGGTGAAGACCGGCTCCACCTTCGGCCTGCGCTCGCCCAAGACCGGCGAGGTGCTGAAGACCGTCGACGCCCGCTCGCTGTGGACCAAGCTGCTCGACATCCGGATGCAGACCGGCGAGCCCTATATGATCTTCTCCGACACGGTGAACCGCCAGATGGCGCCGCACCAGCGAGATCTGGGCCTGAAGGTCAAACAGTCGAACCTGTGCGCCGAGATCATGCTGCACACCGGCCGCGACCACCTGGGCGTGGACCGGACCGCCGTCTGCTGCCTGTCGTCGGTCAACGCCGAGACCTTCCTGGAGTGGCGCGAGGAGCCCCGCTTCGTCGAGGACCTGATGCGCTTCCTGGACAATGTTCTGGAAGACTTCATCCGCCGCGCCCCGCCCGCCATGGCCGCCGCCGTCTATTCGGCCAAGCGCGAGCGTTCGGTGGGCCTGGGCCTGATGGGCTTCCACTCTTTCCTGCAGTCGCAGGGCGTGGCCTTCGAAAGCGCCATGGCCAAGTCGTGGAACATGCGCTTGTTCAAGCACCTGCGTCGCGAGGCCGACAAGGCCAGCCGCGTCCTGGCCGAGGAGAAGGGCCCCTGCCTCGACGCCGAGGAGCGCGGCGTGATGGAGCGGTTCAGCCACAAGCTGGCCATCGCCCCGACCGCCTCGATCTCGATCATCTGCGGCGGGACGTCGGCCGGCATCGAGCCGATCCCGGCCAATATCTACACCCACAAGACCCTGTCGGGCTCCTTCGCCGTCAAGAACCCCTATCTGGAGCGTCTGCTGGACGAGAAGGGGATCAACACCGAGGCGGTCTGGAGCTCCATCCTCCAGCACGAGGGCTCGGTCCAGCATCTGGACGCCCTCAGCGAGGACGAGAAGGGGATCTTCAAGACCGCCTTCGAACTGGACCAGCGCTGGGTGGTGGAACTGGCCGCCGACCGCGCCCCGGAAATCTGCCAGGCCCAGTCGCTGAACCTCTTCATCCCCGGAGACGTCAACAAGTGGGACCTGCACATGCTGCACTGGTCGGCCTGGGAACGCGGCGTGAAGTCCCTGTACTATCTGCGATCCAAGTCGGTTCAGCGCGCCGCCTTCGCCGGCGCCGAGGACAAGGCCGAGGCCGAGATCGACCCGAACCAGCCAGACCTCTTCTCCATGCCCAAGACCGACTACGACGAGTGTCTGGCCTGCCAATAGGCCTCCTGCGCCGCAGCACCTGGCGTGAAAGGGCTCCGTGGTCACGGAGCCCTTTTTTCGTGTTCGGAACTCGCCACAAGGCGCGGCGTTGAAAAACGACCAAAGAATGTCGTGAAAATGTCTGTTGGACTCCCGCCCTGCATGGTGCAAGCTGGAGAACAGCGGACGGTGGGGAGACCGAATGCGTGTAGCGGCCTGGTTGTTTGGAGTGGCAAGCGTGCTGGCGTCCGCCGGCGCGGTCGATGCTCGCGCCCAGGCCTGGGTCCCCGACGCCTTTGACGCCGCACCCGAAACCGGATCGAACGTCACGGCTCGGTTGAACGAACAGCAGAGTTTTCGGGTCTCTCCCGACGCGCCCTTCGGCCCTGAGATCGAGATGAAGACGCCCCTGGCGATCTCGGGTGAGGCTCAAGGGATCGCCGCCAGCACCCGCCGCGACATCTGGATCGACCGCCAAGGCTTCACCGATCGGCTCAGCCTAGAGACCGCGGGCCGCCTGACACGCGCCGACGGCTCCCCTCTGCCGGTCACCCTCCAGGACCGGGCCGTTCTGGAGCCCGAAGCCTATGATCTGCGCTATGTGCGCGGCTTCCGCAGCGCGGTCGGCCGCACGGCCTCTGGCCTGGAGGTCAGTCTGACGCCCCATGCCGGCGTCGGCCTGGGCAGCGAGGGCGGATCGGCCGAAGCCGGCGCCACTTTGAAGATCGGCGAGGGGCTGGACCGCCTGGCGCCCGACGGCGACGCCCGGTTCGGCCAGCGTCCGCGCTGGTACCTCTATGCCGCCGGCTCGGGCCGCGCCGTCGGCTATAATTTCGCCCGCACCCGCGACGGCGACTACGCCCGGTCCGGCTATACCCAGGACCGCGGGGCCTTCCTGGGCGACGCTTCCGTAGGCGTGGCCTATCGCCGTGGCGCCATCCAGACCTCGGTCGGGCTGGTCTATCGCGAAATCGACGCCGGCAAGGGGCTGCGCGGCATGAACGGGCTGGACACCGACGTGGATGAGGGGCTGATCGCCTTTCAGCTCTCGATCAAACCCCGCCGCTGATCACGCCCGGCTCTGCGCCTCAAGGCGCTTCCGACACCGCAACCCCCTCCCGCCGAGGATCGGCCCCGCCGTCCCAGCGGCCGTCGCGCCACATCGCGCCATGCAGGCCCGAGGTCTCCGTGGCGTTGGGCCTCAGCCCCATGCCGGCCGCTCCCAGGGCTTGGGCGATGTCCGGCGCGATCTGCGCCGTATCGGCGCCGACCGAACCGCCCCGCACCACCAGATTCGGCAGGGCGATCGCCTCCTGGACCGGCAGGTTCCAGTCGATCATCCCCACCAGGGCCTTGGCCACATAGGCCAGGATGCTGGACCCGCCGGGCGACCCGATCGCCCCGACCAGACGCCCCTGCTGATCCAGGATCAGAACGGGGGTCATGGACGAGCGCGGCCGCTTGCCCGCCGCTACGGCGTTGGCCGCCGGATGGCCGTCTTCGGTCGGGGTGAAGGAAAAGTCGGTCAGTTGATTGTTCAGGAAGAAGCCCTCGACCACCCGCCCGTCGCCGAAGATGCTTTCGACCGTGGTGGTCATGCTGACTGCATTCCCGTCCGCATCGACGATGACCATGTGCGAGGTTCCGCCCGGCTCGGCCGTGGCGTCCGCGCTGCGCGGCGCAGAGCCGGGCGGCGCGCCCGCCGGAACCGGCCCGTCGACCTCGGGGACCAGGGCCGCGCGCTGGGCCACATAGGCGGGGTCCAGCAGGCCCGCGATCGGCACGCCCACGAAATCCGCATCGCCGACATAGCGGTCACGATCGGCATACATCAGCCTTTGCAGCCGGCCGAAGGCCACCCAGGCCTCGGGACTGTCGGCCCCCTTCTGGATGTCGGGCGTGTGTTCCGCCATGGCCAGGAACTGCAACAGGGCCACCCCGCTGGACGGCGGGGGCGGAACGCAGATCACATAGATTCGATAGGGCCGACACAGGGCGTCCCGGCGCAGCGGACGATAGGCGGCGATGTCCGCCTCGGTCAGGCCGCCCGGCCGCGGACCCTCGGCGACGGTGCGGGCGATCTCCCGGCCGATGCGCCCTCCGTAGAAGACGCCGGGCCCCTCGGTCGCCAGAGCCTGAACCGTCCGGGCGTAGGCCGGATTGCGCATCACGTCCCCGGTCCGGTAGCGGCGGCCGTCTGGGCCGGTGAACAGGGCGGTCGCCCAACGGGTCTTGGCCTGGGGCGATGACCCATTGATCATGCCCGCCAGGCGCGGACTGACCACAAAACCGTCGCGCGCCAGCCGTTCGGCGTCATCGAACAGATCGCGCCAGGCCAGCCGTCCCTGATCCTGATGGGCCATGGCCAGCATGGCCACCGCCCCCGGCGCTCCGGCCGATCGGCCCGACAGTATGGCGTCGGTGAAGGGCAGGGGCTCGCCGTCCTCATAGAACAGTTCGGGCGTGGCCGAGGCGGGGGCCGTCTCGCGCCCGTCATAGGCGGTGATCCGGCCGGTCTTGGCCTCATAGCTCATCAGAAAGGCCCCGCCCCCCAGGCCCGACGATTGGGGTTCCACCAGCCCCAGCACCGCCTGGACGGCGACCGCCGCATCCACCGCCGAGCCGCCCCGGCGCAGCACCTTCATCCCGGCCTCGACCGCCAGCGGGTTGGCGGCGGCGACGAACGGCCCCCGCGCGATCGACGGGGCCCCGGCCGGGTCCGACCGCGCCTCCAGCGAAGGCGCCGCGGCCGGGGTCTGGCATCCGGCCAGAAGCGTCGGGACGGAAACCGCCGCGACCAACAGGGACACGAGACGACGACGCAAAAACAACATTCAGGCGGTCCGACAGGGGAGGAGGTCCGGATGACGAGGCCCGCCAAGGGACCACGCCGATCAACACCGCTACAGAAACTGCATTCCCCCGCTTGCGTCCACCCCGTTCAGCGGCTAAAGACCCGCCCTCGCCGCAAGGCAGACGCACCCGTAGCTCAGCTGGATAGAGCACCAGACTACGAATCTGGGGGTCAGGAGTTCGAATCTCTTCGGGTGCGCCACTTCGGTTTAAAACCGAGAAATCCGCCAGCGGCGGCGTAACTCCCACCATCGCTAGACGCCAAGGCCCGCAGAAGCTCGGTTCGTGAGCCGATGATGCGCGCCTCGGTCTTGCTGATGACCTCCACCCGCTGCGTCAGGGCGCGCAGGTGATCCCGCCGATAGCCGCTGGTGCGATCCCGCAGCTTGCGCCGCGCGGCGCTGGCAAATCGGTTTAGGGCGTCCGGCGTAATCGTAGGCGCCAGCCGCTCCACGGACGCGCTGATCCGCTCAGCGTCTGCTCGGGCCTGATCGCGAACGCCGGAGAGTTCAGCGACCCGATCCTTCAGCGAGGCGTCGTCCGGCGACAGCAGACCGTTCTCGATAGCCTCGTAGAACCGATTGAGCTTGGCCTCCGCCTCAGTCGCGCGCTTGCGCATCTCCGCGATATGGCTGCGCCTTTGGTCAGCCCATTCCTCCCGACGATCCAAAAGCTGCTCCATCAGCGCGGCAAGTCTGTCCGGATCGAGCAGCCGGGTTTCCAGGTGGTCGATAATGGCGTCGTCCAGCTTGTCCATGGGGACGGCCAAGCCCGTGCATCCCGCCTCGCCCATGCGAGCCTTGGTCGAACAGGCGTAGTAGCGATACTGGCCGCCCGCCTGGCCCTTTCCTGTCCGCAGTGTCATGGCGCCGCCGCAGGCGCCGCAGAAGCAGATTCCGGTCAGCAGGTTCGGCCCCGTCGAGACACGCGGCGGCGTCCACTTCGGGTTCCGGGAAGCCAAGCGCGCCCGAACGGCCTCATAGTCCGCCTTTGAGACAATCGGCGGCACCGCCATGACGGCGTGCTCGGACAAAGGCGGGCGGCTTGGTCAGGGCCGCCTCAACCATGGATTGGAAGGATGGGCGGCGGTCGTCGGAGGCGGTGTTGCCCGGCTCGACATACTCCGCCGTCGCTTCCCAGCCCTTGGCCTCGCAATGCCGTTTTTGCAGCGGGGGGGTTGAACGCAGCGAGCTTTGACGTGCTCGCCACGCTGCGCCGGTCCGGGCCGCCCTATGCGCTTAGCCCGTCCGCCCTGATCGACTGGACGATGGTTACCTCCGGCACGATGACCAATCGGATCGACCGTCTGGAAAGGGCGGGGCTGGTCTCGCGCTCACCTGATCCCAGCGACGGCCGGGCAAGCGTCGTGGCTCTGACGGACGAAGGCTTCACCCTGATCGACGCATTGATCGGCGAGCACGTCGCGAACCAGCATCGCCTGATGGAGGGTTTGGACAAGAGGGAAAGCGCCGAACTCGACAGGCTGCTCGCCAAATGGCTGGCTTGCTTCGAGGAGTCGAAGTCCGCCTAAGGGAGGGGATCGGTTAAGGCGCTGCTGTCGTCAGCAATTCGACCGCGCGCGTGATTTCGTCTTCGTCGAGGTTCGCAAAGCCGAGACGGAACGCCTGGCGCGCCGTCGCAGTATCGATGCAGAGCGCGACGCCCGGCGTCACCGCAAGGCCGAGGCCGCGGGCCGTCTTGCTCCAGCACTCGGCGTCGACGCCATCCGCCAACCGCGCCCATAAGGCGAGGCCGCCCGCCGGGATCGCGAAGGACAGCCGGCTTCCCAACCTGTCGCCCAGGAGCATGGCGAGATGATCGCGCCGCGAGCGGTAGATGCGGCGGGTCTTGCGGACATGACGGCCGAGATCGCCCTCGGCGAACAGGGTCGCGACCGCATGTTCGATCGGCATGTCGCCCTGCCGGTCGATCGCCTGCCGCGTGTCGGCCATCCGCTGCACGAGGCTCCTTGGTCCGGCGGCGTAGCCGAGCCGGATACCGGGCGCCAGCACCTTGGACAACGACCCGACATAGACCAGTTTCACCCCGGAGCCGGCACGCGCGGCGAGCGGGAGCACAGGCCGGCCGTCGAAACGGTATTCGTGATCGTAATCGTCCTCAATGATCGCAAGGGGGTGACGAGCGGCAAGGTCTATCAGGCCGATCCGCCGCGCGGCGCTCATTGTCACCGTCGTCGGATATTGGTGGTGGGGCGTGACATAGACCGCGCGCAGTCCCGGCGTGGCGGCGAGCGCGGCCTCCAGATGCGTCAGCGATAGGCCTTCGCCATCGACCGGGATCGGCACGACGCGGGCGCCCGCCGCGCGGAAGGCGGAGACGGCGAGCGGGTAGCCCGGCTCCTCCACTGCGATCGCCTCGCCGGGTGACAGCAGGACGTTCGCGGCCAGAAACAGCGCCATTTGGCTGCCACGTGTGACGATGAGGTCGTCCGCCGAAACAGTCATGCCGCGTTCGCTGGCGAGATGCCCGGCCAGGGCGTCGCGCAGGGCCGGCGCGCCGCGCGGATCGCCATAGCCGCCCGGCGTCAGGAAATCGGGCCGGCGGAGCGCGTGGCGCACGGCGCGGGCAAGTTCGGCAGAGGGCAGCAGACGGGCGTCCGGAACGCCGTCGGAAAAGCGCAGCATGTCGCGATCGGCCGCGACACGGGACGGCTTCGTGGGCTGTGCGGCAGGCGGCGGGGAGCCGTTGCGCCGGGCCCCGCTCTCGACCGGCAGGTCGCGGGCGACGAAGGTGCCGCGCGCCGCCTCGGTGACGAGCCATCCCTGCATCGCTGCTTCGTGATAGGCCGCGTCGACCGTGTTACGATGGAGTTTCAGCGTGGCCGCCAGCGTGCGCGTACCCGGCAGGCGCTGGCCGGGCTTCAGCCGGCCTTGCTCAATCGCCTCGATAATCGCCTGTGAAAGTCGGAGGAATACCGGCTGTCCAGACGCCTCGTTCAGGCCAAAGACGATTTCCTGCATCAACTGGCCTGTCGAAATTCTGAAAACTGGCCGTGATTGACCATCCAGTTTCGCTTTACTGAATCCGAAAGGTCCAATCAAATCAGGAGAGCAGCCGTCATGCTCCGAACCGCCGTCGCGCTCCGGCATGTCGCATTCGAGGATCTGGGATCGTTTCAGACGGTGCTGGAGGCCGCGGGTTACAAGGTCCGCTATTACGATATCGGCGTGGATGCGTTGTGGACGCTGGACCCGGTCAAGACCGCGCTGGTGATCGTGCTGGGCGGCCCGATCGGCGTGTATGAGACCGAGCGCTATCCGTTCTTAGCCGAGGAACTGAACTTTCTGCGTGCGCGGCTAGCCGAAGGGCGCCCGACGCTCGGCATCTGCCTCGGCGCGCAGTTGGTCGCGGCGGCGCTCGGCGCCGCCGTCGCGTCGACCGGCGCCAAGGAGATCGGCTTCGCCCCCCTGACGCTGACGCCCGCGGGGGCGGCCGGGCCAATGCGCCATCTCGCCGACGTGCCGGTACTGCACTGGCACGGCGATATGTTCAGCATGCCTGCCGGGGGCGAGCGACTGGCGCAGACGCCGCTTTGCGTTAATCAGGCCTTCTCGTTTGGTCACAATATCCTCGGCGTCCAGTTCCATCCCGAGGCGGACGTGTCGGATGGGTTCGAACGCTGGCTGATCGGCCATGCGTGCGAGCTGGCGGCGGCCGGCGTCGATCTGTGCCAAATACGCGAGGACGCCGCCAAATTCGGGCCTGCCCTTCGCGACGGCGGCCGCAAGGTGCTGTCCGATTGGCTGCAGGGGCTGCGGGCATGACGGTCGCCGCCAATCTGGAGAAAACCCGCGCGACGATCCGGGAGGCGGCGGTGCGCTCGGGCCGCGCGCCCGATGCGGTCCGCCTCGTCCTGGTCTCCAAGACCGTCTCCCCTGAGCGGATACGCGAGGCGATTCGGCACGGCCAGACCGACCTTGGCGAGAACAAGGTTCAGGAAGGACGCAAGAAGGCCGAAGCATTGGCCGATCTGCCACTACGCTGGTCGATGATCGGTCACCTGCAAACCAACAAGGTCAAGGACGTGCTGCGCTTCGCCGATGAGGTGCAGTCGCTTGACCGCCTGTCGCTCGCCGAAGCGCTGGACAAGCGGCTTCAGCATCTCGGCCGAGGCCTTGATGTGCTGGTCCAGGTCAATTCCTCCGGTGAAGCAAGCAAATACGGGCTGGCGCCTCAGGACGTATCGGGTTTCCTCAAGGATGTGGCGGCGTGTGACGCAATACGCCCCAAGGGCTTCATGACCCTCGCCACCTTTACGCCGGACGAGGCCGAGGTGCGGCGCTGCTTTCGCCTGCTACGCGACGTCCGCGACCGGGCGCGCCAGGACGCGCCGCAGGGCGCCGCGCTTGCCGATCTCTCGATGGGCATGTCGGGCGACTATCCTTGGGCGATCGAAGAGGGGGCGACCATCGTGCGCGTGGGCCAGGCGGTGTTCGGTCCGCGCCCGCTGCCGGATTCGCACTATTGGCCGTCCTGAAAGTCAGACGTCGCGCCAATCCCTATCGCCGCTTCGCCGGCCGGCCGAGATTATCCCTGGGCGGCGCGCAGGCCGTCGGCGGAGGCTTGCTGGAGAGCGGGCCGTTTTTGGCCGCCGGAGGCGATGATGCGGTCGATCCGGGCTTTTTCGGCGCGGAAGGCGGCCAGGTCGGCGCCCGACAGTTCGGTGCCTTCCTGGGTTTTGACGCCGGCCGGATTGATCCGCTGACCGTTGCGCCAAATTTCGTAGTGAAGGTGCGGACCGGTGGAGGCGCCGGTCGAGCCGACATAGGCGACGATCTGGCCCTGGCTGACCCGCTGGCCGGCGCGGATGCCGGCGCCGTAGCGGGACAGGTGGCCGTAGCCGCTTTCCAGACCGTTGTTGTGGCGAATGCGCAGCCAGTTGCCGTAGCCGCCCCAGCGGCGCGCCTCGACCACCACGCCGTCGGCGGGGGCGACGACCGGCGTCCCGGTGCCGGCGGCGAAGTCGATGCCCTGGTGCATCTTGCGATAGCCGGAAATCGGATGGGTCCGGAAGCCGAAGCCCGACGACACGCGCCGGAAGTTCTGCAGCGGGGTGCGCATCATGGCCGAGCGCAGGTTCTTGCCCGAGGCGTCGAAGAACTGCGCCTCTTTGGCGCCGGCCGGCTTGAAGCGATAGAAGGTCACGCCGCGCAGTTCGGCATAGACCAGATCGCCCACGGCGACGGTGCGGCCGGCCTCGGTCACGTCCCGGTCGAAGACCATGGTGAACTCGTCCGAGGCGCGGATGTCGCGTTGCATGTCGAACTTGGTGGCGAACAGTCGGCTGGCGGCGCGGACGATGGAGGCGGTGGCGCCCAGTTCGCGGGCGCTGGCGGACAGGGAGCGTTCGACGTCCCCCTTCAGCACCACGGTCTCGTGGGTGACCTTTTCCTCAAGCGAGCGCAGGCGCAGGGCGCCGTCGAAGCTGCGCGACACCGTCAGCTGGCTGGCCGGGCCGGTTCGCATGGTCAGGCCGATCAGGCGGGCGTCGCCTCGGCCGTCGCGCGGCTTGGCGATGGCGGTCTCGAAACGAAGGCCGGCGCGCAGGTCGGACAGGTCGAAGGCGTTGGCGACGGTGGCGGCGACGGCGCTGGCCTCTTCCGGGGCGACGCCGGTGCGGCGCACGGCCTCTTCAAAGGTTTCGCCGCGACGGATCTGGACGGGAACGGCCTCCGGGGCGGTCATGCCGGCCGGAGCATTGGCGGCGGCGAAGGCCTGAACCTCCATGGCGGCCATCTGGGCCGAGGAGGGGACGGGAACTTCTTCAGCCCTGGCGGGTTGATAGACTCTGCCGGCCAGAAGCGCCACCGAGACCGCGGCGGCGGCGGTCAGAGCGTGCGGGGCGAGGCGCATCGGCTGTCGGCGAGGGTCGAACTGAGCCATCGGTCTCGTCGTGCTGCAACGCCAGAGGCGTCAAACCATAGTCACCAAACTGCGCCGCATTCCTGAAAATGCGAAGGCTAGGCCTATACCTCGCCTGTTCCACTTTGGGAAGGCGGTTGCTTACAAGGCGTTAAGAGACGGCTCAAGCCCGTAAGGGTGCGTAGTCGTCCTGCCCCCGTTCCATAGGTTGCCCTCTTGTCGCCCCGCTTGGCTGCAACGGAAGATGAGAACGGACGTTGCGGACGCGCGTCTTCAAGGCGACGCTTGGGGCGTAAATCTTCATCGGGGGCAGCGATGGCGGTCTGGAAAATGGTTCTTTCGCTTTCCGGTCTGGACGTTTGACCGATACGACGACGCCATCCGACCGGTCGCGTCCGCCGTCCCGGCGGAACGATCCGCTGCGTCGGCTCGGCCGCGTCGCCGGCGTTGTGGTGCTGGTCGTCGCCCTCCTGCTTGCGGCGCTTTATCTGAATCGTCGAGCGGCGGCGCGCGAGGTGCTGGTGGGTTGGCTGGACCGGCGCGGGGTCCAGGCGGAGGTCGAGGTCGAGCGGATCGAGCTGGACGGCTTCGTCGGGCGTATCCGCATCGGCGATCCCAAAAATCCGGACGTGACGGTCGAGCGGGTCGAGGTGGACTACGCCGTGGCCTGGCCCTGGTCGAAGACGGGGCTGGGAGTGACGCCCAGCCGCGTTCGACTGGTCAGGCCGGTGATGCGCGCCAGTTGGAAGGACGGGAAGCTGGCGTTCGGATCGCTGGACCCGGTGATCAAATCCTTCACGGGCGGCCCGCCGCGTCCCGATGCGCGCGCGCCCCTGGTCATCCTCGAAGACGGCCGGGCGCTGTTGGAGACGGACTACGGCGCCGTGCGGATTCTGGGCGATGCGCGGGTGGACGACGGCAAGCTGATGCGGCTGAAGGCGGCGGTTCCGGCGACCGTGCTTCAAAGCGGCGAGGTTCAGGCCCAGGGGTTCGCCGCTGCGATCGATCTGACGACGACCGGCGACCGGGTGAAATTGAAATTGCGTGGTGAGGCCGAGCGTTTCGTCGGCGCCGGCCTGAGCGGGCGTCGGGCCCTGCTGAGCCTGGACGGAGACCTGCCTTATCCGGATTTGAAGACGCGACGCGGCGATGGTCGCGCGCGCCTCCATGCGCGTTTGACGGGCGAGGTTCTCGGCCTGGGGGCGACCCAGGCGCGTGATGCAGAGATCCAGGCCCGGTTCGACGGTCGAACCGCCGGATGGATCGAAGACTTCCAGCTGGACGGCGAGACCGGCCTGGCCTTGGCGGCGGCGGCCGTGGACGGCCCGGGGCTGAAGGCGACGCAGGCGCGGGTCCGGGCGGAGGGCGGACGCCTTGAGGTCAAGCGCGCAGACGCCCTGGGCTGGGGGCTGGAGACGCCGCTGGTCCTGACCGCCGAGGCCGGCGCGGCGGGCGGGGTCGAGGCGCGCGGTCTTTCGATCCGTTCCGGAGCCTTGACGTTGGGCGGGCGCGACGCGGCTTTCGAGGCGACCGGGCCGGTCAAGGCCGGCTTCGACCGTATCGGCTGGGGCGACCTGACGTTAAGGCGTGGGACCGCCGATCTGAGCCTGGACGTCGTCAAGGACGAGGCGGTCCGCATCGTCGCCCAGGGCGCAATCCGGTCGGCGGACGGCGCCTGGCCCCTGTTCGGGCCGGTCGGGCCCGACGACATCGCCGAACTGGCCGAGATGAAGCGGGCGTTGGGCGGTTTCGCCCTGAACGCCCCGGCGGTTCGCCTGGTCACAGGGTCGGCCGGGACGGAGGCCAGCGTCCTGCGACCGGTCACGGCCAAGCCCGCCAACGGCGGCGTGTTGACCCTGTCGCAGCCGGCGGGCCAGACCGCCTACGCCGCCGAGCCGGGACGGCTGGGCGGCGGCGCGCTGAGGTTGACGGCGACGCGGGGACGGGGACTGCCGGAAATGGCGGTGGACGTACCGCAGTGGCGGCTGACCGACGCCGGCTTCGAGGCTCAACTGGACGGCCGTGCGCGACTGGATTTCGACGTGGCGCGCGGGATCGACGCCCGGACGCGGGGGCTTCTGGCCCTTGCGGACGGACGGATCACCTACACCACCCCCGAATGTGCGGACCTGACGGTCGAACGGCTGGAGCTGGACGAGAACGACGTCCATGAAGTCGCCGGCGCCCTCTGTCCCAGGGACGCGCCCTTGCTCAGCGCCAAGGAGGGGGTCTGGCGCGTCGTCGGCGGCTTTGATCGCCTTTCGGCCCAGGCGCCCTTCCTGGGCATGCGGTTCGAAGGGGCCGCCGGTCGGGTGACGGTGGACGGCGCATCCTCCGGCGTGGGGCTGACGGCGACGGTGACCCAGGCGCGGGCGGTGGACGCCCTGACCCCGAAGCGGTTCGAACCGCTCGCCGCCGTCGGACAGGTGCGGCTGGCCGAGGAGGTGTGGCGCGGCGGTTTCGACCTGGAAGGGACCGGCAAGGCGGCAGGGGCCGCCATGGGGCGCTTGACCCTGACCCACGACGGCCGCAGCGGCGCCGGCGGCCTCCAGATTTCGGTTCCCCAGGTGACCTTCGTCGAGGGCGGCCTGCAACCAGCCATGCTGACGCCCCTGGTCGCAGACCTGGTGCAGTCGCCCGTGACCGGTTCGGTCGCCTTCGAGGGCCGGTTCGACTGGACCAAGACCGCCGAACCGACGTCGAGCGGGCGTCTGAGCGTGCCGGGGCTGGACTTCGTCAGCCCGGCCGGGGCGGTCAAGGGCGTCAAGGGCGACATTATCTTCACCAGCCTGACGCCGCTGATCACCGCGCCGGATCAGAAGCTGACGGTGGACAGTCTGGCCGTGGGGACGGAGGCGACGGATCTGGACCTGACCTTCGCCGTCGACGCAGCCGGGATCAAGATCTCCGCAGGCTCGGTTCAGGCCGGCGGCGGCGTCGTCTCGGTAGAGCCGTTCGTCGTGCCGCTGGACGCCGCCCAGCCCTATGACGGGGTGGTGGTGCTGGACCGGGTCCAACTGGGCGATGTGGTGGCCGACACCGGTTTCGACGACAAGGTGGTGCTGGATGCGGTGGTCTCGGGCCGTCTGCCCTTCACCATGGACCCCAAGACAGGACTGACGATCCGCAACGGGAGCCTGGCGGCGGTTCAGCCCGGGCGGCTGTCGATCAAGCGCGAGGTTCTGACCGATGTGGACGCCGGCGGAGGCGGGGCGGAGGTGCCGCCGAACATGGTCGAGGATCTGGCCTATCAGGCGATGGAGAACCTGGCCTTCGACGTGCTTAGCGCCGATGTGAACAGTCTGGACGGCGGGCGGCTGTCGGTCCTGTTCCGTATTCGCGGCCGGCACGCGCCGCCCCAGCGTCAGGAACTGCGTCTGACCCTGGCGGAGCTGATCAGTCGCGAATTCCTCAAGCGGGAACTGCCCCTGCCGTCCGGCACCCAGATCGACCTGACGCTGGATACGACCCTGAACGCCAATCAGCTGTTCTCGGATCTGCTGGCGGTGAATCGCGCCCGCCAAGGGCAGCAGGAAGAGGCGGCGCCGTGAGCCCGGCCATTCAGAGACCGTTCACGCGCAGCCGTGCTATTGCATCTTCAAACCTGATCGAGCCGGAGTCTAAGCCATGATCACCAAGCGCCAGTTGGCCGGACTGGGCCTCGGAGCCGCCGCCGCCGCCGTCGTCGGCTGCGCCCCGACGGTCCGTCTGGAGGTTGCGCCCATCCAGATCTACGCCAAATTGGACGCAGACGTGCGTGTCCGGCTGGATCAAGAGTTGCAGCAACTGCTGCAACAGAACCCCAACCTCTTCTGATCGCCTCGCTTTTTCCTGAAAGGACAGGCTGACATGAGCTTTCGCAGATTTATCGCCGTCGGCGCCGTCGCCGCCGCCGTCTCCATGGCCGGCGCCGCCCTGGCTCAGACCAGCGCCCAAAAGGCCATGATCGATCAGGCCAAGGCCGCCGGGGTCGTGGGTGAACAGGCGGACGGCTATCTGGGCTTTCGCACCTCAAGCGCCGACGCCGATCTGCGCGCGGCCGTCGAAGCGACCAACGCCGGCCGCCGCGCCGCCTACGCCCGCAGCGCCGCCGAGGCGGGCGCCACCCCCGACGTGGCCGGGGCCCGGATGTTCCAGAGCCAGCTTCTGCCCCGGATTCCGGCCGGCCAATGGTATCGAAACGCCCAGGGCCAGTGGGTCCAGCGCTGAGGTCTTGAGCGGCCTGACGCCTCAGGCCGCCGCTCGCCGCGCCGAAAGCGCGGGCTTCAGCAGTCCCTCCGCCAGGGCGCGCACCACCGGCACGGCGACGGCGTCGCCCATCAGCTTCAGGGCCGCGCTCTGGCTGGGCGGCAACAGATAGTCGTCCGACACGCCCATCAGGCGCGCCGCCTCGCGGCCGGTCAGCCGCCGCACCCGGGCGCGTCCCTCGTCGCAGACGACGACATATTGGCGCGACGAACCGCCGGCGGGCGTTCTGAGGCAGCCCGCCAGGCCGTCGAACCGGATTTCGAGACGCTGGACCTTGCGGCCGTTTTCTCGGCGAACCCGGCGATAGGCCGCGCCGACCGTGCGCCGGCCCGAGGCGATCGCCGCCTCCAGCCGGGCGCGGTGCAGCGGAGCGGCCAGGGCCAGGATCGCCTCGCCGTCGTCGAGCCAGACGGCGGTCTCGTCCGGTTCGAGCAGGGCGTCGAGATCAAGATTGCGGCGCGAGGGGACCGGCAGGCTCCACCAGGTCCAGGCGTCACGCGCCGCCTGCGGCAGACGGGCCTCAGCCGCGATCAGCCGGGACGAGTGGAAAGGCCCGTTCGGCGCGCGCGTCTGCGGCGCCGCCGCAGCAATCTCTTCGGCCATGGCGACGACGAACAGACGCGGGCGCGACTGGGGCAGCCAGTGGGCGGCGTCCATCTCCAAGGCCCCGATCCGCCAGCCGCCGGCCGCCATGGCCGTGCAGACGGCCGCGAAGTCCTCGCCCTGCGCTGCGCCCGAGGTCAACAGACCGATTACATTCTCCAGAACGATGATCCCGGGCGCGCGTCCCTCGCGCGACAAGCCCTCGATCAGACGCCAGAAGCCCCAGAAGGCGCCGGACCGCCCCGCCGTCAGCCCGCCGCGCCCACCCGCCAGGCTGACGTCCTGGCAGGGGGACGACGCCCAGGCCAGGTCCGGCGCGCCGGGCAGGTCCGCCGTCGTCAGGTCCCAGACGTCGCCCAGATGAAACGGGATCCGTGGATGATTGGCCGTGAAGGCGGCCGCCTTGGCCCGGTCCATGTCATTGGCGAAGACGGTCTCTATTCCCGAGACGCCGCCGGGATTCGCCCCGTTCAGGCCGAGGCCGGCCAAACCGCCGCCGGCGAAGAACTCGTATGCGGTCAGGCGAATCGACATTCCCGCACCATAACTCAGCCGCCGCCCTTGACCGAAGAGGATGTCGCCCACACTTGCTGGCCAATCGAGAGAGGTCTCCGCATGCGCCCGATCCCCGCCGCCCTGACGGCGATCGTTCTGGTCCTGCCCCTGCTGGCGGGCTGCTATGATCGCAAGGATCAAGCGCCGGAGGCGGCGCCGCCGCCCGAGCCCGCCCCCGTGCTGGCGGGCGTCGATCTGGGCAAGCCGGTGCGCGCTCTCGGAACCGAACCGTTCTGGAGCGTCGACATCACGCCGGACGGCCTGACCTATACCCGTGTGGATCAGCCGGCGCAGCATGCGCCGAACCGGGGCGCCACGGTGCAGGGCACGGTCGCCACCTACGCCACCTCGACCGACCTGAACGAAGCGCTCAACGTGGTCCTTATCGCCACGGAATGTTCAGACGGAATGAGCGACCGAACCTATCCCCTGACGGCCAAGGTCGAGATCGGCGACGACACCCTGACCGGCTGCGCCGCCTCGGTGGCGGCGTTGGCAACCAGAGACGAGGCCGGCTGAGTCACAGCTAGGCGCCTATCTTCAGTCGGTCGCTGCCCCGATGATCGCCTGTCTGAGCCAAGACGCCACCGCCTGAACCCTTTCGTCCTCCCAAGCTTCAGGGGTCGCGGCCAAATGGTATGGTTGCCCCTGGAGAATCGGACCGAAGGGATTGACCAGAAGCCCCGCTTCCAACTCGGGTCGCGCCAGCTCAAGGGCCGCGATTGCGGCGCCCCGGCCCGCTGTCGCGGCGGCCAACGCATGGGTGTCGTCAGAGAAGCGTGCGCCCTTTTCCACGGCCAATCCGCTTAGCCCAGCCTCCGTCGCCCATCGCTTCCAATCGGGGTCGTCCCCGGCGCGTCTCCAGTCGATATGAAGCAAGGGGACGCTAAACAGGTCGTCGACGCGGGTCAGGCGCAGACGAGGGCTGCTGACCACGCCGAAACGTTCCGAGACGAGCGGTTCTGACACCAAGCCGGAAAAGGGGCCGGCTCCATAGCGCACCGCCAGATCGGCTCCGCCTCCGTTGAGGTCGACCACGGCGTCGCTCGCGTGGAGCCGCAAATCCAAATCGCCGGCCTGGAAATCTGCGAGGGCCGGGATCAGCCGCCGCGCGGTGAAGAGGACGGGCGCGGTCAAGGTCACCGCCTTTCGCCGGTCGTGCTGCCGGATGTCCGCAAGCGTTCGTTCGAAGGCGTCGAAGCCGCCCTGGAGGGTTGGAAGAAGCGTTTCGCCGGCCTTCGTCAAGACCACCCGGCGGACCAGGCGAAGGAAGAGCGGCTGTCCCAGCCACTCTTCCAAAAGGCGGATCTGATGGCTGACAGCGGTCGGCGTCACGCAAAGCTCTTCGGCCGCGCGCCGGAAGCTCAGACGTCGGGCGGCCGCCTCGAACGCGCGCAAAGCCCCCAGGGGCGGAAGTCTTCGCGGTGTCCCTGCGGATGAATCCATTTCACCCATCTATCGAAAATTTTGCGTTCGTCAACCGTGCCTACACACAAATAAGCTCGCATGTCTTCCATATCACGTGAGTTCAGCTTGTCATGAGCCCCTCCATCCTAGACCCAATTCGCCTGCTTCACATCGACTCCAGCGCCCGGCAGGGAGAGTCCGGGCGCGACAAGCATGGATCGCATACCCGCCGCCTCAGTCGACGCTTCATCCATCGTTGGAGGGAGATGAGGCCGCAGGACATCGTCGATTATCTTGACGTGGGACGGACGCCGCCGACGCCAGTGAGCCAGGCCTGGATCGCCGCCGCCTTCTGTCCGCCTGAACTGCGCACGGAAGCTCAGAAGGTCGTATTGGCGGAGAGCGACGCCTTGACTGACGCCTTGATGAAGGCGGATCTCGTCGTCATCGGCGCGCCCATGTACAATTTCGGATTGCCCGCACCGCTAAAGGCTTGGATCGACAATGTGGTGCGTGTCGGGGTGACCTTCGGTTTCGATCGCGCGCGATCAGACGTTCCCTATTGGCCTATGCTGCCGACCGGCAAGCGTCTGATCATTCTGACGGCGCGTGGTGACTATGGTTATGGACCGGACGGCCGTTTGGCGCACATGAACCTCGTGGAGGCGGGGCTGAAGATTCCCCTTGCCTACATCGGTCTTTACGAAAGCGAAGTCGTCGCCGTTGAATACGATGAGTTTTCCGACGATCGTCTCGCCGCCTCGATCTCGGAGGCCGAGATGTCCGTGGATGCTTTGGTCGATCAGTTGGCCATGGCAGACTACCCCGCCACTTGAAGCGGCCCGACGCTTCACCACCAGTCGGCTTCGCGCAGGGTGCGGGCGTAGCGGCGGCTGACCGGGACGTTCAGCCCGCCCTCCAAGGTCAGGGTGGCGCGGCCGTCGCCGCGCTCGACGCCGCGCACGGCCGAACGGGCCACCCACCAGCTGCGGTGGGTGCGGGCGCCTTCCAGTCCCTCCAACTCTTCGACCGCGTCGGACAGGCGCATCAGGATCAGGTCCGAGCCGCGATCGGTGTGAAGGCGCAGATAGTGGTCCTCGGCCTGAACGGCGTAGAGGGTCGCGCCCTTCAGCCTGGGGGGCAGGCGATCCAGAAAGCGCGCCGGACGCGTCGGCTGGCTGGGCGGCGCGGCGTGGGTCTGGACCGGCTGGGCGCGTCCCAGGAAGACGTTGACCGTCGTCACCGCCAGGGTGACGATCAGGACCGGGCCGAACAGCTGGGGCAGGGCGGACAGGGGATAAAGGCGCTGGGCGAAGAAGAGACCCGTCGCGGCCCAGATGATCAGGCTCAACGGGCCGGTGATCACCGCCGTCATCAGGCCGATCGTCAACCAGGGCCGGTCGTCCACGTCGATGAAGCGGGTGACCAAGCCGCTGCACAGATGGCCCCAAAGGCCGCCCAGGATCATCATCAGAACCCAATAGGCCAGCCGTTCCAGATAGGGCGCGCCGGCGCTGCCGAAGGCGCCGGTCGAGGCCAGAAAGACTCCGACCAGGACCGCCACGACCAGGCCCCTCAGAAAGGTTCGACGGCGGTCGTCGGCGGGTGACGTCATGAGGGCCTTCTACGTTCGGAGTCCGATCTGAAACCATGATTTCCTCCAGGGCGGAAGGGGGTGGGCGTTCGCGAAACCGAGGTGGGCGTTCACGCAGGGGCGGATGCGGAAGGACCGGACCCCGGGCAGGAGGGCCGCCTTCATCCGGAGTTTTCCCGCCATGTCCCCCCGTCTCGCCCGTCATCTGCCGTCCGCCGCCGGTCTCTTCCTGCTGGGCGTTCCGATCCTCATCTATCTGACCCGAGACAATGGTCAGATCGCACGGCTGGGTTTCCGTCCGCACGCGCCGAAGCTGGACCTCTTGGCCGCCGCGCCGACGGCGATCCAAGTTCATGTGGCGGCCGCCCTGACGGCCCTGGCGATCGGGATCGTGCTGCTGATCGGGGTGAAGGGCACGCGGCTGCACCGGACGCTGGGCTGGGCCTGGGTGGCGGCGATGGGAACGACGGCGATCAGCTCCTTCTTCATTCACGCCATCAATCCCGGCGGACCTGCGGGCCTGTCCTTGATCCATCTGCTCAGCGGTTGGACGGTGGTCGGCCTGCCCATGGCGGTCTACGCCGCCCGTCGCCATAGGGTGCAGGCCCATCGGCGGGCCATGACCTCCATGTTCGTCGGAGGACTGATCGTGGCCGGCCTTCTGACCTTCCTGCCCGGCCGGCTGATGTGGGCGGTCTTCTTCAGCTAGAAGGCGACAGTCCCGCCACGGCGCGAAAGCCGGCCGCCGCGAACCGGACCATATAGTCGCCGGCCGTCTGAAGATCCCCGGATCGGGCGCGACCGCCCGACAGTCGGTCCAGACGTCCGGTCTCGCCCAGGGTCAGGGTCAGGGCGCCCGACAGATTGTGATAGCCCCAGTAGAGATCGACCTCGCTGGCCTCGGGCAGGACCTGGGCGATCAGTTCGATCAGCCGCCGGATGGCCGGGTCGAAATAGCGGGCCATGGTTTCGCCGCCGAAGGTTGGGTTGGCGTTGGTCTGGGCCACCAGGGCGGAATAGTGTTTCCAACCCGGCCCGCCCTTGAGCGACCATTCGAACGGCGGTCGCAGAAAGGCTTCCAGCAGCCCCTCCAGCGTCATGGGCCGCCCGGTCTCCTCAGCCTGGGCGGCGTAACGGTTGATGGCGGCGACTCGTTCATTGTTCCAGACCTCGGCGCGACGCAGAAAGACCGCGTCGAACAGGTCTCGCTTGGCCCCGAAATAATAGTGGACCAGGGCGGTGTCGACGCCGGCCTCACGCGCCACCTCGCGGATGGTGACGCCGTAGAAGCCGTGTTTGGAAAACAGATCCTCGGCCGCATCCAGGATCAGCTCGCGGGTTTCACCCGCCGCCTTGGCCTGGGCCTTGGGCGGACGGCCGCGCCGCGCAGGCGTCGCATCCGGCGCGGCCGTCTTGCGCCGGGCGGCGGCGACGGGACGGGGCGCGGCGGGGATCTGGCTCATGGCGGCGACGCTAGGCCAGGGTCGGCGCCGGTGCAACGGCGCCACGCTGCACGTTCCGTGTGGGCGGATGACGACGTTGCGGCAGCTCCGGGGTTTGACAGACGGTCGAAACCGGGTCAGGTTCAAGAAAATCATTGAACGCTGAATAAAAGCGTCAACCAGGCTGGAAACGACAAAGGGGTTAAGGATCATGAATCGTCATGTGAAGTGCGCGCTGCTGGCCGGCGCGGCGTGGGGCGTGCTGGCGGGGGCTTCCACGGCCCAGGACGCCGAGGCGGCGGCCCAGGCGGCCAACGCCGGACAAGCCAATATGGTGGACGACATCGTCGTCACCGCCCGTCGGCGCGACGAACAGCTGAAGGACGTGCCGGTGGCCGTCTCGGCGCTGAGCGCCGAGCGGCTGGAACAGACGGGCGCGACCAATATCACCGCCCTGCAGCAGCAGACGCCGAACGCCACTGTTCAGGTCGCGCGCGGCTCCAACTCGACCCTGATCAGCTTCATCCGCGGCGTGGGCCAACAGGACCCGCTGTGGGGCTTCGAGCCCGGCGTCGGCCTCTATATCGACGACGTCTATGTCGCCCGTCCGCAGGGCGCCGTGCTGGACATCTTCGACATCCAGCGCATCGAGGTGCTGCGCGGGCCGCAGGGCACCCTCTACGGCCGCAACACCATCGGCGGGGCGATCAAATATGTGACCAAGCGCCTGGGCGTCGATCCCAGCCTGACGGCGCGGGCCGAGGTGGGCTCGTACAATGAGCACAACTTCCTGCTGTCCGGCTCGGTCCCCGTCGGCGACACCTTCGCGATCGGGGGCGCGGTCGCCACCTATCAGCACGACGGCTACGGCCAGAACCTGAACACCGGCCAGGATCAGTATGACAAGGACGTCACCGCCTATCGCGCCAGCGCCGAGTGGACGCCGAACGACAGCCTGTTCTTCCGCCTGGCCTGGGACCGGGTCGAGGACGATTCCAGCCCGCGTCACGGCCACCGCGAGGTGAACTCGACCACCGGCGGCTATACGCCCCCGGCCAACGAATACGATACCTATGCCGGGATCACCGGCGAGCAGAAGGTGGTCACCGAGGGCGTGTCCCTGACCGGCGAGTACCGGGTCAACGACATGCTGACCCTGAAGTCGATCACCGCCTATCGCTCGGGCGACACCCAGACCATCATCGACTTCGACCAGACGCCCCTGCCGACCCTGGACGTGCCGGCCATCTATTCGGACGACCAGTTCACCCAGGAGTTCCAGGCCCTGTTCACCGGCGACCGCTGGTCGGGCGTGGCCGGCGTCTTCTATCTGGACGGCACCTCGTCCGGCGCCTTCGACACCATCGCCGGCAATCTGGGTCTGGCCATTGCGGCGGCGGGATCGGTGGACACCAAGTCCTTCTCGGTGTTCGGCGACTTCAGCTATGACCTCACCGACCGGCTGCACGTCTCGCTGGGCGGACGCTACACCAAGGACGACAAGGACGCCTCGGTCCTGCGCCTCTTCTATCTGGGCGCGACCCGCACCCCCTATACCGGCGGGACCGACCGGGCGATCTTCGCCACCCGGACCAACTATTCAGCGTCCGACACCTTCGAGAAGTTCACGCCCCGCGCCAGCATCTCGTATGACTTCAGTGAAGACATCACCGGCTACGCCTCGGTCAGCCAGGGCTTCAAGTCGGGCGGCTGGGACATGCGGGGCGACGCCGCCCTCGTGCCGCAGACGGTCGACGGCTACCAGCCCGAGACGGTCACCACCTATGAGCTGGGCCTGAAGGGTTCGGCCTTCGACCGGCGGATGAACTTCGCCTCGGCGATCTTCTATTCCGACTACAAGGACCAGCAGATCACGACCCAGCAGGTGGCCACGCCCCCGGCCGTCGGCATCGCCTCGGTGGTCGACAACGCCGGCGCCTCGACCATCTACGGCTTCGAGCTGGAAGGTTCGGCCTTCCTGACCGACGACATCACCGCCAACTTCTCGCTGGGCTATCTGAAGAACGAGTTCGACGAGTTCATCACCCGGATCACCGGCACGCCGGTCGATATTTCGGACACGCGCGAGCCGCAGAACTCGCCGGAATGGTCGGCCTATTACGGCATGACCTGGCGGGGCGACATTATGGGCGGGGAGATCCGGGTGACGCCGTCGCTGTCGTACCGGTCCGACTACCACCTGTTCGACACGCCGGACCCAATCCTGGACCAGGACAGCTATGTCCTGGCCGACGCCAGCGTGGTGTGGACGGCGCCCAGCCAGCGGTGGGAGGTCGGTCTGTTCGGCCGCAACCTGACCGATGTTCGCTACAAGGTCGGGGGCTACAGCTTCCCTGGCGCGACCTACAACAACTCGATCAGCGCCTTCTACGGCCCGCCGACCACCTATTCGGCCCGCCTGACCTACCGGTTCTGATCGCCACAGACGCCTGACGGAGGGCGGCGGTCCAACGGCCGCCGCCCTTTGCTTTGCAGGGGGCGGACTTGCGGCTAGGTTCGCCCCAACAAGAAGAACATGTCGAGGGAAACGCCGATGAGGACCGACACCGTGACGGAGGCGCCCGCGCCGCATCGACCGGGCTACCGCTACTATGTGCTGGCGGTGCTGATCCTGATCTACATGCTGAACTTCCTGGACCGGCAGATCATCGGCATCCTGGCCGCGCCGCTGAAGGAAGAGTTCGGCATGTCCGACAGCCAGTTCGGTCTGTTGGGCGGCATCGCCTTCGCCTCGGTCTATTCGACCCTGGCCATTCCCCTGGCCTGGCTGGCCGACCGGTTCAGCCGGGTCTGGATCATGACCGGGGCGCTCGCCGTCTGGTCCGGCTTCACCGCCCTGTGCGGCATGGCGGGCTCGTTCGGCCAGCTGTTCCTGTGCCGGATGGGGGTGGGCGTGGGCGAGGCGGGCGGGGTGGCGCCGGCCTATTCGCTGATCGCCGACTATTTCCCGCCGCATCAGAGAGCGCGGGCCCTGGCGGCCTTCGCCTTCGGGATTCCGCTGGGCATGGCGGCCGGGACGCTGGTCGGGGGGCTGCTGGCGGCGACCTACGGCTGGCGCACCGCCTTCATCGTCGTCGGTCTGATGGGCGTGCTTGTGGCGCCCCTGCTGCGGCTGACGGTGAAGGATCCGAAGCGCGGCGGAACCGATGCGGTCAAGACCGAGGCCCGGGCTGCGGCCCTGGCGGCCGCGCCGGTCGGCACGGATCGGGTCGGCAGGATCGCGGCCCAGGTCATGCTGGGCCTGGGGGCGGGGCTGCTGATCCTGGCGGCCTTGAGCTGGCTGTTCGGCCTATCCCTGGGCAATCCGCTGGTCCTGGGCTTCGGCGGCCTGCTGGCGGGGGTGGTCGGCGCATCGCTGATGGTAGCGCGTCTGACCGCCTCGGTGGTGATCAGAAAGCCCAGTTTCTGGCTGCTGGCGCTCGGCGCGGCCTCGTCCTCGGTGTGCGGCTATGGGGTGGCGGGCTGGCTGCCGCTGTTTTTCATGCGCAGCTTTGACCTGACCCTGCGTCAGACCAGCTGGTATTATTCGGGCATTGTTCTGATCGGCGGCCTGCTGGGCATCTGGCTGGGCGGGACGATCGCCGACAAGCTGTCGAAGAAGGGCAAGGGCGCCTATCCCCTGACCCCGGCCGTGGCCTTTCTGATCTCGGCGCCCTGTTTCATCCTGGCGATGAACTCGCCCTGGCTGATCGGCCTGGTCCTGCCGGGCGGGGGCAGCCATGCCCAGCAGCTGATCCTGGCCTTCCTGATCTTCCTTCTGCCCACGGGGCTGAACCTGGCCTGGCTGGGGCCGATCACGGCGGCGGTCCAGCATCTGGTCCCGGCGGCCATGCGCTCCACCGCCTCGGCCCTGTTCCTGCTGATCAACAACCTGCTGGGGATCGCGGTCGGCTTCTACTACTTCGGCTGGATGAGCGACCTCCTGGCGCCCCGGTTCGGGGAGGAGAGCCTGAGGTGGGCCATCTACACGGGCATGAGCTTCTATGTGCTGGCGGCCATTCTGCTGTTTGGGGCCTCGCGGACGCTGAAGCGGGACTGGGTGGACTAGAGCCTGATCCGTTGAGGAGGAACCGCTTCGCGGTTCCGCTGAAACGGTGAATCAGGCTCCAGATTGAAGCGAGAGCATGATTCACGCTTCTGCCGGAACCGCGAAGCGGTTCCGTCCGAAACGATCATGCTCTAAAGGGTCATAATCAGACGGTTGCACCTGCGAAGGCGCGGAGCCTATAAGCCCCGCAAACTCTTCCCAGCAAAGATTGCGGCGGTCTCCATGAACATCCACGAATATCAGGCCAAGCAGGTTCTCAAGGGCTTCGGCGCCCCCGTCGCCGAGGGCGTGCCCATCACCTCGGCCGATCAGGCCGAGGCCGCCGCCAAGCAACTGCCTGGCCCGCTCTATGTCGTGAAGTCGCAGATCCACGCCGGCGGCCGCGGCAAGGGCAAGTTCAAGGAACTGCCCGCCGACGCCAAGGGCGGCGTGCGCCTGGCCTTCTCGATCGAGGAAGTCGTCGCCCACGCCAAGGAGATGCTGGGCAACACCCTGGTCACCGCCCAGACGGGCGAGGCCGGCAAACAGGTCAACCGCCTCTATATCGAAGACGGCGCCGACATTGATCGTGAGCTGTATTGCTCGCTGCTGGTCGATCGCGCCTATGGCCGCATCGCCTTCGTCGTCTCGACCGAGGGCGGCATGGACATCGAAACCGTCGCCCACGACACGCCCGAGAAGATCCAGAACATCGTCATCGACCCCGCCACGGGCGTGACCGAAGCCGACGTCGCCGCCATCAACGCCGCCTACGGCCTGACGGGCGCTGCGGCCGAAGACGGCAAGTCGCTGTTCCCCGCCCTGTACAAGGCCTTCGTCGAGAAGGACATGGACATGCTGGAGGTGAACCCGCTGATCGTCATGAAGGACGGCCATCTGCGCGTCCTGGACGCCAAGGTCAGCTTCGACGGCAACGCCCTGTTCCGCCACGAAGACATCAAGGCCCTGCGCGACGAGACCGAGGAAGACGCCAAGGAAATCGAAGCCTCCAAGTGGGACCTGGCCTATGTCTCGCTGGACGGCAACATCGGTTGCATGGTCAACGGCGCCGGCCTGGCCATGGCGACGATGGACATCATCAAACTGTACGGCAAGGAGCCGGCCAACTTCTGCGACGTCGGCGGCGGCGCCGGCAAGGAGAAGGTCGCGGCGGCCTTCAAGATCATCACCGCCGACCCGAACGTCCAGGGCATCCTGGTCAACATCTTCGGCGGCATCATGAAGTGCGACGTCATCGCCGAGGGCGTGGTCGCGGCCGTGAAGGAAGTGGGCCTGAAGGTGCCGCTGGTCGTGCGTCTGGAAGGCACCAACGCCGAACTGGGCAAGAAAATCCTGAACGAGTCGGGCCTGACCATCCAGGCCGCCGACGATCTGGACGACGCCGCCCAGAAGATCGTGGCTGCGGTCGGCTAAACGTCAAGAGATCGTCTTTGATGCTCTGACGGCGGCGCTGCTTGCAGCGTCGCCGTTTCTCGTTGCGGAGGGCTGCGACGCCCCGCCATAGTCGTCGCCTATGGACGGAGGGAGCCTTGCCGGATTTCGAAGTGGTCGCGATGGCTTTGGCGCCCGCGCGTCATCTCGCGGCCTTCACCGACCATTATCGGGCTAAGCACCCGGCGCGGATCAGAATCTATTTCGACGGCGAGGATGCACCTGACCCGGTCCAGGTCGGGCTCGATCCCAAGGATCTTATAGTCTGCGACGCGGCCTTCTGGGCGACGCGCGGTGGTCGGCCCCAGGCGGTCGAGGATCGCCAGAGGGTCGTCTATGCCGAGGCCTATTCCACCCTGGCCTCCGATTGGCTGCTGGTCGTGGACATCGACGAGATGATCCTGGGCGATGTCGACGTCTCCGCTGTGCTCGGCGCCGTGGCGGCCGAACGCGAGGCGGTCATCTTCCCCTCGCTCGAGGCGGTGTGGCGGGCCGGCGACGACCTGACGCGCGAGTATGGAGCCACGCTGGCGCGCAAACCCTATCACGGCCCTTTGTCGGACCAGTTCGCAGACCTGATCTATCCTGGACGCGGGCGCTTCTTCGTTCGTGGTCTTCTGGCGCATCACATGGGCAAGCACGCGGTGCGGCGTGGCCTGCCTGACGTCATGGTCTGCATCCATGAGTCCAAGCGCGGGGACCGGCCGTTGAAGGCGGCGCGGGCGCGCGATCCCGGGACGGGGCGCACGGCCTGGCTGCTGCATCACGACGCCATCGGCTTGGACGCCTGGCGGGCCAAGTGGGACCGGCGCGTCGCGGCGGGCGACACCGCCGAAATGGGGCGCCGTCGCCGCCGCCAGCAGGCGGCCTATGTTCAGGCGCGAGAAGCGGGTGAGGAAGCCGCCCTGTTCGCGGACCTCTACGCCCTGAAACCCTGGCAGCAGGCGATCTTGCGACGGCTCGGGTTGTTACTGAATATCTGACCGGGCTTGCCTGGTCTGTCCACGCGGCCTATGTGCTCCACATAACCCGTGTAAGCCGCCCCGCTCGCGAACATGACCCGCAACATCACCCTCGCCATAGATGACGCCCTGCTCGACAAGGTGCGTGTTCTGGCCGCTATGAAGCGGACCAGCGTCAATGAGATGGTGCGCGGTTTCCTGGCTCGACTGGTCGAGGAAGAAACGGAACACGACGAGGCGACCGAAGCCTTGCTGAAGCTGGCCCGCGAAAGCGAAGGCCGGATGGGCGACTGGCGCCCCGCCAGAGAAGATGCATATAGCGGCGAGCCTCGTTTTGATCGCTGGCGCTGACGTCTTCCTGGACACCAACATCCTGATCTACGCCGCGCTCGGTTCTGTCGATGAACCGGCGAAGTACGATCGTGCGCTTGAACTTCTGACCCGACGCTTCGGCACCTCGGGTCAGGTTCTGGCCGAATTCTATGTCACCGCCCAACGCAAGGGTGCGCGCCCTCTGACTCCGGAGGAGGCGCAGGAGTGGGTGTTTCGGTTGTCCAAGAAGCCCTTCCAGCCCATCGACTACAGGGTGGTCCGCAGCGGTATCGAGAACGCCCAGCGTTACATGATTTCCTACTGGGACGGCGCCATCATCGCCGCCGCCGAACGGCTGGGCGCCAAGGTGCTCTATTCCGAAGACCTCAATCACGGTCAGACCTATGGGTCGGTCCGTGTCGAAAACCCCTTCCTTCCCGCCTAACCCAACAAGCGAGACTCCATGTCCATCCTCGTCAACAAAGACACCAAGATCATCGTCCAGGGCCTGACCGGCAAGACCGGCGGCTTCCACACCGAACAGGCCCTGGCCTATCACGGCACCCAGATGGTCGCCGGCGTCCACCCGACCAAGGGCGGCACGAACTGGACCGGTTCACACGGCGAAACCCTGCCGATCTACGCCTCGGTCGCCGAAGCCAAGGACGCCACGGGCGCCGACGCCTCGGTCATCTATGTCCCGCCGTCAGGCGCCGCCGCCGCCATCATCGAAGCCATCGACGCCGAAATTCCCTTCATCACCTGCATCACCGAGGGCATTCCGGTGATGGACATGGTCAAGGTCAAGCGCCGGCTGGAAGGCTCCAACTCCCGCCTCTTGGGCCCGAACTGCCCGGGCGTCCTGACGCCGGACGAGTGCAAGATCGGCATCATGCCGGGCAATATCTTCAAGAAGGGCTCGGTCGGCATCGTGTCGCGTTCGGGCACCCTGACCTATGAGGCCGTGTTCCAGACCACCAATGAGGGCCTGGGTCAGACCACGGCCGTGGGCATCGGCGGCGACCCGGTCAAGGGCACCGAATTCATCGACGTGCTGGAGATGTTCCTGGCCGATCCCGAAACCACCTCGATCATCATGATCGGTGAAATCGGCGGCGGCGCGGAAGAAGACGCCGCCCAGTTCCTGATCGACGAGGCCAAGAAGGGCCGCAAGAAGCCGATGGCCGGCTTCATCGCGGGTCGCACGGCGCCCAAGGGCCGCACCATGGGCCACGCCGGCGCCGTCGTCTCGGGCGGCAAGGGCGATGCGGAATCCAAGATCGCGGCGATGGAAGCCGCCGGCATCCGCATGTCGCAATCGCCAGCCCGTCTGGGCAAGACCCTGGTGGAAGTGCTGAAGGGCTGAGACCCGAAGCGGCGTAGGCGCCTCGCGCATCAAAAATGCCGGTCTCGGCAGGATTGGACGCCCTCGGCTTCGGCCGGGGGCGTTTTTCTTTCGGCATGCGACCAATTTCTCACCGAATTGCCCCGTTTCGGTCATGACCCATAAGGAAAGCGGGCCTATATGACGGGCGCGCCCCTCACGGAGATGTGTCCGCGGGGGCCAGGGAATAGACGAGAACAATGGCGGACGATGCGGGTCGGCTGAACCAGGTCTTTGCCGAGACCTCCTTCCTCTACGGGTCCAACGCGGCCTATATCGAGGAGCTGCACGAGAAATGGGCCAATGATCCCGGCTCGGTCTCGGCGGAATGGAAGGCCTTCTTCGACCAGTTGCGCGACAACGCCGCCGCCGTGAAGGCCTCGGCCGAGGCCGGCGGCTGGGGCCGCGCCGCCGTCGCCGAGCCGACCGAGGCGACCGCCGTGTTCGACGGCCGCTGGCCGGCGCCCAAGCCTGATCCCAAGAAGCCCGGCGCCCCGGCGCCCGCAGCCTCCAAAGCCGCGCCGACGGAAGCTTCGCCCGAGGCGATCCGCGCCGCCGCCCACGATTCCATCCGCGCCCTGATGCTGATCCGCAGCTATCGCGTGCGCGGCCACCTCCAGGCCAATCTGGACCCCCTGGGCATCGAACAGCCGGTCGAAAATCCTGAATTGACGCCGGAATTCTACGGCTTCAGCGGCGCCGATCTGGATCGGCCGATCTTCCTGGACGGCGTCCTGGGCCTGCAGACCGGCACCATCCGCCAGGTGCTGGACATTCTGAAGCGCACCTACTGCGGCAATATCGGCATCCAGTACATGCATATCGCCGAGCCGGAGGAGAAGGCCTGGCTTCAGCAGCGGTTCGAGGGGCCGGACAAGTTCGAGCAGAACGCCTTCACCAAGGAAGGCAAGCTGGCCATCCTGAACAAGCTGATCGAGGCGGAGGGCTTCGAGCGCTTCCTGCACAAACGCTTCCCCGGCACCAAGCGGTTCGGCCTGGACGGCGGCGAGGCCATGGTCCCGGCCCTGGAGCAGGTGATCAAGCGCGGCGGCAACCTGGGCGTCGACGAGGTGGTGCTGGGCATGGCCCACCGCGGCCGCCTGAACGTGCTGGCCGCCGTAATGGGCAAGCCCTACAAGGTCATCTTCCACGAGTTCCAGGGCGGCTCGGCCGTGCCGAGCGACATCGAAGGCTCGGGCGACGTCAAATATCACATGGGCGCCTCTTCGAACCGAGAGTTCGACGGCAACCACGTCCACCTGTCGCTGACCGCCAACCCGTCGCACCTCGAAATCGTCAACCCGGTCGTCCTGGGCAAGGCGCGCGCCAAACAGGCCTTCGACATCCGAGAGGCCAACGCCGGCAAGCCCGAGGCCGAATGGGCTCTGGACCGCTCCAAGGTCGTGCCCCTGCTGATCCACGGCGACGCCGCCTTCGCCGGCCAGGGCGTGGTGGCCGAATGTTTCGCCCTGATGGGGCTGAAGGGTTACCGCACCGGCGGCACCCTGCATTTCGTCATCAACAACCAGATCGGCTTCACCACCAGCCCGCGGAACTCGCGTTCGTCGCCCTATCCGTCGGACGTCGCCCTGATGGTTCAGGCGCCGATCTTCCACGTGAACGGCGACGATCCGGAAGCCGTCGTCTTCGCCGCCAAGGTGGCCACCGAATATCGTCAGAAGTTCCACAAGGACGCGGTGGTGGACATGTTCTGCTACCGCCGCTTCGGCCACAACGAAGGCGACGACCCGACCTTCACCCAGCCGCTGATGTATTCGAAGATCCGCGCCCAGCCCTCGACGCGCGAACTCTATTCCCAGCGCCTGATCGCAGAGGGCGTGATTTCCCAGGCCGAGGTCGACGCCGAGATCGAGCGGTTCGAGAAATTCCTCGACGAACAGTTCGAGGCGGGCAAGACCTTCAAGGCGGACAAGGCCGACTGGCTCGACGGCCAGTGGAAGGGCATGGGCGCCGCCAAGGAGGAGCTGCGCGGCGATACGGCGGTGCCCCTGGCCAAGCTTCAGGACCTGGGCGCGCGCCTGACCACCATTCCGAACAGCGTCGACATGCACAAGACGCTGAAGCGGGTCATCGAGGCTCGCCGCG
The DNA here is from genome assembly GCF_059424365.1 of Brevundimonas sp. GW456-12-10-14-LB3. Lineage (NCBI taxonomy): Bacteria > Pseudomonadati > Pseudomonadota > Alphaproteobacteria > Caulobacterales > Caulobacteraceae > Brevundimonas > Brevundimonas sp. GW456-12-10-14-LB3. The sequence continues at coordinate 51,596 of NZ_JBWKZJ010000010.1, read as the reverse complement.
AAGCGGTCTCGACCGGCGAGGGCCTGGACTGGGCCACGGCCGAGAGCCTGGCCTTCGCCTCACTGGTGGACGAGGGCTTCCCCGTGCGCCTGTCCGGACAGGATTCGGTGCGCGGCACCTTCTCCCAGCGCCACTCGGGCATCATCGACCAGACGACCGAAGAGCGGTACATGCCGCTGAACAATCTGCGTGAAGGCCAGGCCAATTTCGAGGTCATCGACTCGGCCCTGTCGGAAGAGGCGGTGCTGGGCTTCGAGTACGGCTATTCGCTGGCCGACCCGAACACCCTGGTGCTGTGGGAAGGCCAGTTCGGCGACTTCGTGAACGGCGCCCAGGTGGTGATCGACCAGTTCATCACCTCCGGGGAACGCAAGTGGCTGCGGATGAGCGGCCTGACCATGCTGCTGCCGCACGGCTATGAAGGCCAGGGGCCGGAACACTCCTCCGCCCGCCTGGAGCGCTTCCTCCAGGCCTGCGCCGAGGACAATATCCAGGTCGCCAACTGCACGACCCCGGCCAACTATTTCCACATCCTGCGTCGCCAGATGCACCGGCCGTTCCGCAAGCCGCTGATCCTGATGACGCCCAAGTCGCTGCTGCGGCACAAGAAGGCGGTCTCGCCGCTGCGCGACCTGGCCGAGGGTTCGTCCTTCCACCGCGTGCTGCACGACGACGCCCAGACCCGTCCGGACGTCGCCGGGATCAAGATCAAGGCGGACAAGGACATCCGCCGCGTGATCCTGTGCTCGGGCAAGGTCTATTACGACCTGCTGGACGTGCGCGAGAAGAAGATGAAGGAAGGCCAGGCGGTGGACGACGTCTACATCCTGCGTCTGGAACAGTTCTATCCGTGGCCGATCCAGTCGCTGCGCAAGGAACTGGCCCGCTTCCCGAAGGCCGAACTGGTCTGGTGCCAGGAAGAGCCGAAGAACATGGGCGGCTGGACCTTCGTCGATCCGTGGCTGGAGCTGACGCTGGACAAGCTGGACGTCGCGGCCAAGCGCGCCCGCTATGTCGGCCGTCCCGGCTCGGCCTCCACGGCCGCCGGCCTGATGAGCCGCCACCTGAAGGAGCTCGAGGCCTTCACCAACGAAGCCTTCGCCTGATAAGCGTTTAAGACAGACCTAGAGACAGCTGGACCCGACATGGCCGACATCCTGACCCCCGCCCTCGGTGAATCCGTCACCGAAGCCACCATCGCGAAATGGACCAAGAAGGTCGGCGACGCGGTCAAGAAGGACGAACTGCTCGTCGAACTGGAGACCGACAAGGTCTCTCTGGAAGTCGTGGCTCCGGCCGACGGCGTCTTGGGCGCCATCAACGCCGCCGAGGGCGACACCGTGGCGCCCGGCACGGTCCTGGGTTCGGTGACCGAAGGCGGCGCGGCCGCCGCCCCGGCCGCTGCCCCCGCCAAGGCCGCCAAGGGCGAGGCCAAGGCGGCTGCAGCCGCCGCCGCTTCCAGCATCGACATCACCGTGCCGGTGATGGGCGAAAGCGTCGCCGAGGGCTCGATGGGCAAGTGGCTCAAGAAGAGCGGCGAGGCGGTCAAGAAGGATGAACTGCTGGTCGAGATCGAGACCGACAAGGTCGCGGTCGAGGTGTCGGCCCCGGCGGACGGCGTCCTGACCATCGCCGCCGACGAAGGCGCGACCGTCACGCCGGGCCAGAAGATCGGTTCGGTGTCGGGCTCCGGCGCAGCCGCTGCTGCGCCCGCCGCCGCCGCCCCGGCGCCGGTCGCCGCTCCGGCCAATACCGGTTCGGCCCAGGTGAAGAACGAGACCCTTTCGCCGGCCGTCCAGCGCGTGGTCGCTGAAAACAACCTGGACCCCAAGGCGATTTCCGCCACCGGACCCAAGGGCAATATCACCAAGGGCGACGCCATCGCCGCGATCGGGGCCGCTGCGGCCGCTCCGGCGCCGGCCGCCGCACCTTCCGCCCCGCGCGCCCTGGCCCCGCGCGAGGAGCGGGTGAAGATGACGCGCCTGCGTCAGACCATCGCCCGTCGCCTGAAGGAATCCCAGAATACGGCCGCCCAGCTGACCACCTTCAACGAGGTGGACATGACCAATGTCATGGCCCTGCGCGCCCAGTACAAGGAAGTCTTCGAGAAGCGCCACGGGGTGAAGCTGGGCTTCATGTCCTTCTTCACCAAGGCGGTGGTCGCCGCGCTTCAGGAAATCCCCGCAGTCAACGCCGAGATCGACGGCACGGACATCATCTACAAGAACCACTATGACATCGGCGTCGCCGTCGGCACCGACAAGGGTCTGGTGGTTCCGGTGCTGCGCGACGCCGACACCCTGAGCCTGGCCGGTATCGAAAAGGGCATCGGCGCCCTGGGCAAGGCCGCCCGCGACGGCGCCCTGACCATGGACCAGCTGCAGGGCGGCACCTTCACCATCACCAACGGCGGCACCTATGGGTCGCTGATGTCGACGCCGATCCTGAACGCGCCCCAGTCCGGCATCCTGGGCATGCACAACATCGTCCAGCGTCCGATGGCCATCAACGGCGAGGTCAAGATCCGGCCGATGATGTATCTGGCCCTCAGCTATGACCACCGCATCGTCGACGGCAAGGAGGCCGTGACCTTCCTGGTGCGGATCAAGGAGCTGCTGGAAGACCCGCAGCGGGCCCTGCTGGACCTGTAAGAAACTGAAAAGGCGGCGATTTCGCCGCCTTTTTTGTTGGCCTCACGCCGGGCCAACGCCTAAGTGTCGAATATCGGCGTTTGTGTCTTGGCGACGTCAGAGGTGCAGTCATTGCGTGACTACGGGTTCTTCCGCACTGACAAATCGCCCAAAAGGCGCGCCCTATTCCCGCCATGGAATGGGCGGCGCGCGCGATAGGGGTGTTCTACGTCTTGGGCGGGCTGATGCTTCTGTATCAGGCTTGGCTTAACTGGCGTCTGCAAAGGGCCTTGTCGGGCCTGGTCGCCATCCCCATCGCCGAGCATGTCGGGGACGGCGTGATTGTTCTGGCCGGCGTGCTGGTCATGCTTTCTGGCGCGGCCCTGGCGGCCCTCAGCGGCTGGGCTGTCGTCGCCTTCATGGCGGGATGGACGGTCCAGGCGCTGTACCTGCTCTGGACCGATCATGTCTCTCGTATCGGGGAGCCTGAGGCCGTCAGCGGACGCCGCCAGTCGGTCCACGCCTTTACCGGCTACACCGCCGCCACCGGGATCGTGCTGTGGCTTCCGACGGTCGGTGTGCTGGGCTGAATAGGGGCTCACGAGTTTCTCAGAACAGCCAGCCCGATCAGTCTCGCAACCCTGCGTAAAGCGTGCGATATGGTCACGCTTGGGGGGGAAGAATGTTTAGACGGGTCATGGCGGCGTTGGCCGTAATGTATTTCGTGCTGGCTGCGACAGGTGTGCTGGCCGCCGAGACGCCAGTGGCGTCTGAGCAGGCAGCCGCCGAACAGGCGCGGTTGGAAGCAATTGTCGCGAGTCTGAAGCCGCGCTCTGGCCACATCGCGATTCCCGCCGCTGACGCTTCGCTGCAGCTTGGTGACGACTACTATTTTCTCGATAGGGCGGACTCCCGCCGCGTGCTTACGGAACTTTGGGGCAATCCGCCGTCGGCTGTTGAAGGCGTCCTGGGTATGATTTTCCCTAAGGGCCTTTCCCCGCTAGATGACACATGGGGCGCGGTGGTGACCTACACGGGCGACGGCTATGTGTCGGACGAGGACGCCGCCGAGATCGACCCCGACCAACTCCTCACGACGCTACGCGAAGGTGAAGACGAGAATAATCGTCAGCGCCAGGCCAACGGGTTTGAGACTGTGCATCTGGCAGGATGGGCTCAACCTCCGAGTTATGACGCCCAAAAGCACAACCTAATATGGGCGAAGGTCCTAAAGTTCGGGGGCAATCAGGATTCTACGCTTAACTATGATGTTCGTGTGTTGGGACGGCGGGGGGTGTTGAGCCTGAACATCGTCGCCGGTTTGGATGACCTGGCGGAGGTGGGACCGGCGGCGACGGCCCTGATGAACACCGCTATTTTCGATGCGGGGTCGCGCTATACCGATTACCAGCCGGGTCAGGATCACAAGGCCGCCTATGGCGTGGCAGGGCTCATAGCCGGCGGCGCTGCGCTTGCGGTGGCGAAGAAGGTCGGCTTCCTAGGCGTCCTTCTGCTTTTCCTGAAAAAGGGCGCCGCGTTCATCCTGGTCGGGATAGGGGCCGCCTGGACGTGGCTGCGACGACAGTTTGGCAAGGGCGGCAAGGTCCCGGCAGGGTCGCACACGATCATCGTTAAAGAAACCGAGCCCGATCCCACGCCAAGGGGAGGCGCGGACGACGCGGACCCAGGCGAAAACCAGGCCTAGCCGAACTCGGCCTCCAGATCGGCCAGGCGGGCGGCCTGGTCCTCGGCGATCAGGGCGTCCAGCAGGGGGTCGATGTCGCCCTCCAACACCTGGGGCAGGCTGTGCAGGGTCAGGCCGATGCGGTGGTCGGTCACCCGCCCTTGCGGGAAGTTGTAGGTGCGGATCCGTTCGGACCGGTCGCCCGATCCCACCTGGGACTTGCGCGAGTCGGCGCGGGCCAGATCCTTGGCCTGGCGCTGCATGTCGTACAGGCGGACCCGCAGGTTCTTCATCGCCTTGTCCCGGTTCACGTGCTGGGACTTTTCGGACGAGGTGACGACGATGCCGGTCGGCAGGTGGGTGATCCGCACGGCCGAGTCGGTCTTGTTGACGTGCTGACCCCCCGCGCCCGAGCTGCGGAAGGTGTCGATGCGGATGTCCTGGTCGCGGATCTCGATCTCGACATCCTCGACCTCGGGCAGGACGGCGACGGTGGCGGCCGAGGTGTGGATGCGGCCGCCGGCCTCGGTGGTCGGCACGCGCTGGACCCGGTGGACGCCGCTCTCGAACTTCAGTCGGCCGAAGACGCCTTCGCCGGTGACGGTGGCGACGATTTCCTTGTAGCCGCCGGCGTCGCCCTCGGAGACGCTGTCGACCTCGACCCGCCAGCCCCGGGTGGAGGCATAGCGCGAATACATGCGGAACAGGTCGCCGGCGAACAGGGCCGCCTCGTCTCCGCCGGTGCCGGCGCGGACCTCCAGCACGGCCGAGGCGTTTTCATCGGCGTCGCGCGGGGCCAGCAGCAGGGCCACGTCGCGCTCCAACTGCGGCAGCCGCTCGGTCAGGGCGCGCAGCTCCTCCTGGGCCATGGCGGCCATTTCGGGGTCGGACGCCATCGCCTCCAGATCGGCCATTTCGGCGCGCAGCCGGGCCAGGCCCTGGACCGCGTCGGCGACCGGCTTCAGCTCGGCGTGTTCCTTGGACAGACGGACGATCTCGGCTCCGTCGGTCGCCGCCCCCATCCGGGCCTCCACCTCGTGGAAACGGTCGAGCACCTGATCGAGACGGGCCTGGGGCAGACGCAAGGCGGAACCATCCTGGGACAATGAGAGGGGCCGTCCTTAGCCCGCCTGGGGGGGCGATGTCGATCATCGCAACGCCGCCCGGCGCCGGGTTCGTGAACTTTGATAACGATGGCGTCAGCCGCGGTGGCGAACGTCATGGTCCGGGTTTAGCTGGCCGTGGAGTCGCTGACGCTGTGAGAAGGACGCCATGTTCGACCGCCTGCCCCATCGCGCTTCTGAAACCCCCTACCCCATCCGATCGGCGAGACCGCCGGTCGATCATGACGTAGAGGAACTCTGCCGCCTCTACGACCGGCGCCTGGCGGAGCGAGGGGGCGATCTGTCGCCGAGCCGCAGGCGCGAACTGGACGCCCTGGCGGTTCGATACGGCCTGGCCGTCGACCGTACCGCCGCCATGGTCTGGCGCGATCTGCGCGCCGTCATCAGCCGGACGGTGGGGCGGGCGTCGGACCAACCGGTCGCCGAACCGGCCCCTGCGCCGACCCAGACCCCAGCCCCCGTCGAAACAGGCCCCCTGACGGTGCTGGTCGTTGAAGACGATCCAGACGCCGCAGCCGCCTTGACCGAGCTTCTGACCGAGGCCGGGCACAGGGTGGTCGGGCCGTTCCACAGCGCGGCGCCGGCTGAGGCGGCCGCGGCGCTGCACGCCATCGACGCCGCCCTGTTGGACGTCAATCTGTCGGACGGGGCGACGGGAAGGGGACTGGCGGAGCGATTGAAACGACGCTGGGACATGCGGGTGGTGCTGACGTCGGGTGACGTCGAGGCGGTCCGCCGCGCCGATCCGGCCGAGACTGTCGTGTTCAAACCCTATACGGGGGCGCAGATTCTGGCGGCCCTGGCCGGTAGGCGACGCGAGGACTGACAGCGAGGCGCTTGCGTCCGGCCGGTGGGCGGGCGATCAGACGGCATGCTGTCGAACCGATCCCGCTACGCCCTCCGCGCCATGGTGCATCTCGCCGGCCTGTCGGGCGGGGGCCCCGCCACCATCGGCGAGATCGCCGAGGCCGCCGCGGCGCCGCGAAAGTTCCTGGAAGCCATATTGCTGGACCTGCGTCGGCGGCATCTGTTGGTGTCCAAACGCGGGAGGACCGGCGGCTACGCCCTGGCCGCGCCGGCCGACCGCATCAGTTTCGCCGATGTGATCCGGGCGCTGGAAGGCCCTTTGGCGCTCGCGCCCTGCGCATCCCGCACCGCCTTCGGGCCTTGTGAAACCTGTCCCGACCTGGACACCTGTCCGCTTCGCCCGGTGCTGCAGGACGGGCGCGACGCCGTCGCCGCCGTTTTCGAGACGCGAACCCTTCTGCAAGCCGCTGCGAAGTTTTCTCCTATTGACCCAGTAGGAGATAAAGCCCCAACCTCGTGACCCTCTGGAGGGGCCATGCAAGACTTCCTGCTGTTTCTGTGCGTCGGGTTCTTGGCCCAGGTCGTCGACGGCGCCCTGGGCATGGCCTATGGGGTGATCTCGTCCACTGTCCTGCTGTCGTTCGGCGTGCCGCCCGCGACGGCGTCGGCCAGCGTCCACGCCGCGGAAGTCTTCACCACGGCTGCGTCTGCGGGGTCGCACACGGTGAACAAGAATGTGAACTGGAAGCTGTTCGCCCCCCTGGCCCTGGGTGGGGTGGTTGGCGGCGGCCTGGGCGCCTTCGTCCTCACCAGCATCGACGGCGACCTGATCAAGCCCTGGATCACTGCCTATCTGGCGATCATGGGCGGTGTGATCATCTGGCGCGCCACCCGCCAGACGCGCGCGCGACTGTTTCCGTTGAAACTGGCCGGTCCCCTGGGGGTGGTCGGGGGCTTCTTCGACGCCGTCGGCGGCGGCGGCTGGGGGCCGACGGTCACGACGACCCTGGTGGGATCGGGCCAGGACCCGCGCGCCTCGATCGGCACTACCAATACGGCCGAGTTCTTCGTCACCTCCGCCATCTCCGCCACCTTCCTGGCGGCGCTGCTGACCGGCCACTGGGACCAGGCCGAGGGCGTGGCCACCCACGCCATGGCGGTGCTGGGCCTGATCCTGGGCGGGCTGATCGCCGCACCCTTCGCCGGGATTATCGCGCGGATCGCGCCGCGCCGAGTGCTGACCTATGGGGTCGGGGCCGTGGTTCTGCTGTCGGCGGGCTATCAGGCGCTGAGGCTGTTCAAGGTCATCTGAAGCGAGGGGCGGCGGCGGGGGGCGGCGGTCGCCGAAAGGCGGCTTAACGCGCGCGGGCGCGGAAGCGGGTCAGGAAGGCCTTGATGTTTTCGCGAATGGACGCCTCGTTCGCCATCCGCAGACGTTCGACCCCCATGAAGGCCTGGCCCATGGTCGCCGTCCCCGTGGCGGCCACCGTTTCATCGAAGACGGTGCGGTCTGCCTGGGACACCGTGTAGCGGACCTGGCTCGTCACCGACATGTCGAAGCCCGCCAGGGGCTGCTTCAGGTCGATCAGAGAGGCCGCGGCCGTCATGGCCGGCCCTTCGCTTCCCATGTAGCCGGCGGCGGCCAGGGAGTTTTCCAGCGCCGTCTTGAAGTCGGCGTTGGAGACTTCGGACGTCCACATCGGATTGGTGGCCTGACCGCCGGAAACGGTCACGGTCGTCACCGAGCGATAGCCCAGATCGCCTGAAGAGGCGGTCAGACCGGCGGTGGCCGGCAGGGTCATCATGGCGGGGTTGGACGGACTGGCGCAGGCGGCTAGGCCTAAGAGCCCGGCCGCGCAGCCGGCCATGGCGAGACGACGCAACATCATTGTTGGGTCGCCGCCTGGGCGCCCGCGGCGGGCGCGGCGGCGCGTGCGGCGGCTTCTTCGGCCGGGGTGCGCAGGGTGACGATCAGCGGATTGGGCTTCAGATCATTCATGGCGCCCGAGGTGGCGTCGATCGCCCCGCCGATCAGGCCCCCGACCAGGATGTTGCCCGCCATGGCCGTGCCGCCCGCGCCTGACACGCTGCTGGTGATGTCATGGGTCTGCGAAACATAGCCGTCCTTGGACACGGTGATGCGGAATGCATCCTTGCGCGGCATGCGGAAGGTGCAGGGCGTGGCCTGGCATTCGAAGCCGTTCGAGGTGGTGACCTGCGCGCCGGGCGGCGTGCTTTGGACGGTGAATTGTTGGCTCGAGCCGCGCGTCACGGTAGCGCAGGCCGGCAAAGACAGCGCCACGCCGACAAGCGCGAGCGCGCGCACGCCCATGTGCGCGGGATTACGGAATTTCATGAAGCCCCTCAATGGATTGCAGCCCGCCCTCCCCAGGCGGACTTACGGCCTAGGTTGCACTTGGGATCCGAGCCGTCAATCAAGCGGCGTCAAATTTATCAAAAATGACACAACTGGAGGGCGCGCGACCTATTCAGCCGCCTGAAGCTCCGCCGCCCGCGCCGCCTCCAGCTCGGCGGCCTTTTGTTCCACCAGCTCGACGATATGGTCGATCATGCCCTCATTGGCCTGTTTGTGGGCGATCTTGCCGTTCAGATAGACCATGCCCGCGCCCTTGCCGCCGCCGGTGAAGCCGATGTCGGTATAGAGGGCCTCGCCCGGGCCGTTCACGACGCAGCCGATGACCGACAGGCTCATCGGCGTCGAGATATGGGCCAGCTTTTCTTCCAGCAGGCCGACCGTCTCGATGACGTTGAAGCCCTGACGCGCGCAGGACGGGCAGGCGATGATGTTGACGCCCCGGTGACGCAGGCCCAGCGACTTCAGAATGTCGAAACCGACCTTGATCTCCTCGACCGGATCGGCGGCCAGGGAGACGCGGATGGTGTCGCCGATCCCCGCCCACAGCATGGAGCCCAGGCCGATGGACGACTTGATCGTGCCGGTGCGCAGCGGCCCCGCCTCGGTCACGCCCAGGTGCAGGGGGCAGTCGATGGCGTCCGCCAGCTGCCGATAGGCGGCGACGGTCAGGAAGGGGTCCGACGCCTTTACCGAGATCTTGAACTCGTGGAAGTCGTTGTCCTGCAGGATGCGGGCGTGGTTCAGGGCGCTCTCGACCATGGCGTCGGGGCAGGGCTCGCCGTACTTCTCGAGCAGCTCCTTCTCCAGAGAACCGGCGTTGACGCCGATCCGCATGGAGCAGCCGTTGTCGCGGGCGGCCTGGATGACGTCGCGGACCCGATCCGGGCTGCCGATATTGCCCGGATTGATGCGCAGGCAGGCGGCGCCCGCCTCGGCCGCCTCGATGCCGCGCTTGTAGTGGAAATGGATGTCGGCGACCAAGGGAGCCTTGGCCTCGCGGACGATGGTGCGAAACGCTTGGGTCGATTCAACGTCGGGGCAGGAGACGCGAACGATGTCGGCGCCGGCCTCTTCCAGCTGACGGATCTGATCGATCGTCGCCGCCGCGTCGGACGTCGGCGTATTGGTCATCGACTGGACGCTGATCGGGGCGTCGCCGCCGACCAGGACTGAGCCGACGCGAATCTGGCGGCTCTTGCGCCGTTCGATATGGCGCCAGGGACGGACGTGGCCGAGTTCTGAAGTGTGGTCGCTCATTTCCGGCCCATATAGGCGCTCTGCGGCTCCGCGACCACCGGCGTAACGGTCAGTTCGTCGTTACGCCGGCGCCGGGATTGGCGACCGTCTCGCCCGTCGGTGCGGCGTCCTGGGTTCGCAGGAGCTGAGCCGAACGCTCGGCCTGAAGCTGGGCCTGACGGCGCGCCTGCTCCTCCGCCACCTGCCGGGCCGCCTGTTCGGCGCGGCTGTTCAGCTGGGTCAAAGGGGTCAGAAGGGCGGGCAGGACGCCGCTATGCTCGCCGTTCAGATAGACGTCAAAGGCGGCTGGATCAGACACGTCGATCGTGGCGCTGACGCCCATGGGGGCGCGCCAGGCCTCTCCCGGCGCCATCTGCCGGGCGAACAGGGCCTGACCCCCGCCCAGCCTAACCACCAGCGCGCCGGCCTTCTTGGCCTGAATGACCACCTGAGAGGCGGTGGCCGGGGCGCCGTAGACGGCGCCGCGCGGATTGAACGCCTTCTGAACCGGGGCGGCGTCCGCCGCCTGGGCCGCCGCGATCACCGCCGGATCGTTCGGATCGACCCCGGTCAGCTGGGCCTCAAGGCCGGGCGTGACATAGAGGGCGGGCGTCGTCTGGTCCGGCGGCGCAGCCCTGGGGGCGCCCAGCGCGATCGGGGCGGCCTGGCCGGGCACCTCTCCCAGCCGCCAGCTTTCCGGCACGGCGGCGATGTCGGACGGGCGGACCTCCTGGTGGATGTTGAGGCGCTGAAACACGTTCCAGCCGATCAGGGCGACGGCCACTATGGCGACGAGACCGATGATCCGCGGCGAATAGCGTTTGACGTCCTCAAAGGCGATGCCGATCGGCGCCTTCAACGGGGCGGAGGTGTCCGGGCTTTCGCGCTTGAACCGCTCCACGGCCAGCTGTTCGTCCAGCCCCAGGGCCGCCGCATAGCCCCGCACATAGCCGATGGCGAAGACGCGCGAGGGCAGGGACGACCAGTCGTTCTGCTCCAGAGCGATCAGGAAGCGGGTATGGACCTTGGTTTCGGCGGAGAGATCGGCCAGGGACTTTCCCGACTGTTCGCGGGCGCGGCGCAGGCCGTCGCCCAGAGTCGCGGCCTCGGTGATGGAGGGCGCGAGGTCCTTCCAGTCCGGATGAGCCTTGAACTCTTCGGGGGCGTTCCCCGCATCCAGCGCCATGACGCCTGACCCCACACTCGGAACGACAGAGAGCCGCCCCGTACTCGCAACGGACCCGTCCGGTAGCATGTCTTCGCGACGGGACGCGCCTCTCCCCTTCGGCGGACCCCATGCGTCCTGTGGATAAACCATATCGTCAGCCCCATCAACGGCGTTTCCCGATTCGGGATGCGCGCGCCAATCCTCAGGCGGCGACGTTCAATTTCCGGGCCAGGGATTCGATCTCATTGCGGATCGAACCGGTGGAGAGGTTCAGCAGATTGTTCAGGCCGCGCCGCGCAGCCGTCAGATCGGCCGACAGGATCATCCGTTTGACCGGCCCGACCCCGCCCGCAGGCGCCGACAGGCGGGTGAAGCCCAGGGTGATCAGGGCGAAGGCCTCCAGCGGCCGGCCCGCCAGCTCGCCGCAGATCGAGACCGGGGTGCCGGTGTCGGCGCACGCCTTCTGGATGGTCTGGAGCGCACGCAAGGTGGGCGGCGACAGAGGGTCGTAGCGGTCCGACACCAGGGGATTGGTCCGGTCGGCGGCGTACATGTACTGGAACAGGTCGTTGGTGCCGATCGAGACGAAGTCGGTCAGGGGCAGAAGCGCGTCCAAATGCCACAGCAGGGACGGGCATTCGACCATGGCGCCGACGCGCAACAGGGCGGGCAGGGCGCGGCCGCGCCGCCGAGCCCAGGCGCATTCGACGTCGACCAGTTCGCGCGCGGCCCGGAACTCGTCCACCGTCGCGATCATCGGGAACATGACGCGCAGTTCGCGGCCCGCCGCCGCCGTCAGCAGGGCCCGAAGTTGCATCCGCAGCAGGGACGGCCGGTCCAGGCCCAGGCGGATGGCGCGTCGGCCCAGGGCGGGGTTCTCCTCCCGCTCGGCCTCCAGATAGGGCAGGACCTTGTCGCCGCCGATGTCCAGGGTGCGGAAGGTGACGGGCCGGTCGCCGGCCGCGTCCAGCACCAGCTTGTAAAGGGCCGTCTGGGCGTCCAGCCGGGGCAGTTCGTCCGAGACCATGAACTGGAATTCGGTGCGGAACAGGCCGATGCCCTCGGCCCCCGTCTCGTTCAGATTCTCCAGATCCACCGCCAGGCCGGCGTTGGTCAGAAGGCTGATCCGCTGGCCGTCCAGGGTCACGGCTGGGGTGTCGCGCAGCTGGGCGAACTGGGCCCGGCGCTGGTCGCGCACGGCCATCCGCGACTGGACCGCCTCGATCATGTCGGGGCGAGGGCGCAGATAGGCCTCGCCGGTCTCGCCGTCGGCGATGACCATATCGCCTTCCGACAGCCGGTCGCGCAGTCCCATCAGACGACCGACGCAGGGAATCTGCAGCGCGCGGGCCACGATGGCGGCGTGGCTGGCCGCCGATCCCTCTTCGAGCAGCAGGCCCTTCAGCTTGTCGCGCGGATATTCCAGCAGATCAGCCGGACCCAGGTTGCGCGCCACCACTATGGCGTCGTCGGGCAGTTCGCGCTCGCCGGGCTTGTCGCCCGCCAGCACCCGCAGCAGCCGGTTGGCCAGGTCTTCGAAGTCGTGCAGCCGCTCGCGGATATAGGGGTCGCGCGCCTGGGCGAAGCGGGCGCGGTGTTCGTTCCTGACTCGGTCAACCGCCGCCTCTGCGGTCAGGCCGTTCCTCACCGCCTCTTCCAGCGACCGGTTCCAGCCCCGGTCGTCGGCGAACATCCGATAGGTCTCCAGCACCTCGAACGAGGGACCGGCCAGGCCCTGGCCCTTGTCCAGCATGGCGTCCAGGCCGGTCTTCAGCGAGGCCAGGGCCAGCTTCAGCCGGGCCTCCTCCAGACCGGGGTCCTCCGCCAGCAGTTTTTCCGGCGGCAGGGGCGCCTCGTGCAGCACCACATGGCCGAACGCCAGGCCGTCGCCGAACTTCTGGCCTTTCAGCCGTTCCGGCCGATGCGGCGCCAGTTCGACGTCGCGCAGCTCCTCCTGGTCCAGCAGTTCGCCCGAGGAGACGGTTTCGGCCAGGACCATGGCGATGGTCTGGATGTCCTCGACCTCGTCTTCGTCATAGCGCCGCTCAGTGCGGTTCTGCACCACCAGCACGCCAATGGCGCGACCGCCGCGCAGCAGGGGGGCGCCGAGGAAGGCGTGATAGGGGTCTTCGCCCGTTTCCGGCCGATAGGAGAAGGCCGGATGCGACGGGGCGTCCGACAGGCTGATCGGCTGGGCGGTCCGCGCCACTTCGCCGACCAGACCCTCGCCGGGGCGCAGCCGGGTGTTGTGGACGGCGTCTGGGTTCAGGCCTTCGGTCGCGAAAAGCTCCAGCTCGCCCGAGGCGCGGCGCAGATAGATGGAGCAGACCTCGGCGACCATCGACCGGGCGATGATCTGCACCACCATGTTCAGACGGTCCTGAGCCGGGGTCGCGCCCGCGCCCGCCCCGCCCAGAGCCTCGCGGATCTGGCGCAGGAGGTTGCGTGGTCCCCTGGTCATCGCGCCGCCTGCCGGCATCATGGCTCCCGCGCCTCGGCGCCGCAGCGCCCGTTCAAATCACCTATACAGCGTCCAGGCCGTAAGCCGAATGGAGGGCGCGCACGGCCAGTTCGGCATAGGCGGCGTCGATCAGCACGCTGATCTTGATCTCCGAGGTCGAAATCGCCTGGAACTTGACCCCCTTGTCGGCCAGGGCCTTGAACATGGTCTGGGCCACGCCGGCGTGGCTGCGCATGCCGACCCCCACGACGGAGACCTTGGCCACGTCCTCGTCGACGCGGATCTCCTCGAAGGCCAGGTCGGCCTGGGCCGCCTTCATGATGTCGGCGGCGCGCACGGCGTCGCGGCGGCCGGTCGTGAAGGTCAGGTTCACCGTATTGGCGGTGCGGGCCTGGCTCTGGACGATCATGTCCACATTGACGTTGGCCTCGGCCAGACGGGTGAAGACGTCCGCAGGGGCGTCCACCCGGTCGGACAGGCCCAAAAGGGTGATGCGGGCCTCGTCACGGCTCATGGTCACGCCGGACACGATGCGTTTTTCCACGATCTCCTCCTCGTCGCAGATCAGGGTTCCGCCCTTGTCGGGCATTTGGCCGGACTCGTCCGGTTCGATGAAGCTGGACAGAACCCGCACCGGCACCTGTTTGGCCATGGCGAGTTCGACCGATCGGGTTTGCAGCACCTTGGCCCCCAGGGAGGCCATTTCCAGCATCTCCTCGAAGGAGACCTTGTTCAGGCGCCTTGCGCGGCTCTCGATGCGGGGGTCGGTCGTATAGACCCCGTCCACGTCGGTATAGATGTCGCAGGGGCAGGACAGGGCGGCCGCCACGGCGACGGCCGAGGTGTCGGATCCGCCCCGGCCCAGGGTGGTGATCTTGCCGTCGGGGGTCACGCCCTGGAAGCCAGGCACGACGGCGATTTCGCCGGCGTCGACGGCGGCGCCCAGCTTCTCGCCGGGGATGTCGACGATCCGGGCGCGGCCGTGGGCGTCGTCGGTGACGATCGGCACCTGCCAGCCCATCCAGGACCGGGCGTTCAGACCCATGTTGCGCAGCGTCATGGCCAGGAGGCCGGACGTCACCTGTTCGCCCGAGGCCACCACCACATCGTATTCGTCGTCGCTGAGCGGCAGGCCGGCGGCGGCCGGGCCGGCGCCGTCGGTCCAGGCGACCAGCTCGTTCGTCTTGCCGGCCATGGCCGAGACGACGACAGCCACCTTCTTGCCCGAGGCGGCCTCTGCGGCGACGATCCGCGCCGCGCGACGAATGCGTTCGAGGTCCCCCATGGAGGTGCCGCCGAACTTCATCACCAGTCGTGTGGTTTCGGGCCGCGTCATCGTGGCGTTCCGCCCCCTGCTTGCGTGAAAGGGCGCGAAGGTCCATCCCTCGCGTCATGACCGCTTCTAGCGACGCCGCACCGTCTCGCCTACCCCGCGAAGGGCATGGTTTTTCGCAAAATTCGCCCGAAGGCGCATTCGGCGCATCGATTGACCCGGCCGACGTCGCCCGCTTCTCGGCCCAGGCGGCCGAATGGTGGGATGCGCACGGGCCGTTCGCGCCTCTGCATCGGTTCAATCCGGCGCGGTTGAAGCTGATCCGCGAGCAGCTGTGCGCCCGGCTGGGCCGGGATTCGCGAGCGCGCCGCCCGTTCGAGGGTCTGGCCCTGCTGGACGTCGGCTGCGGCGGCGGGCTGATCGCCGAGCCGATGCGGCGGATGGGCTTCACCGTCACCGCCATCGACGCCTCGACCGAGAACATCGGCACAGCGCGCGCCCATGCCGAGATGGTCGGGCTGGACATCGCCTATCGCCCGGCGACCGTTGAACAGATGGAGGCGGAAAAGGCGGGGCCGTTCGATGTGGTCCTGACCATGGAGGTGATCGAGCATGTCGCCGATCCGGAAGGCTTCGTGCGCGCCTGTTCGCGCCTGGTCCGGCCGGGCGGGGTGATGATGGTCGCCACCCTGAACCGCACCCTGAAGTCCCTGGCGCTCGGCAAGGTGGCGGCGGAATATGTGCTGCGCTGGGTGCCGGCCGGGACGCACGACTGGCGCCAGTTCCTGAAGCCCGAGGAGATTCGGGAAATGCTGGCGGCGGAGCCGGTGACGGTCGAGGGCCCCTACGGCCTGAACTATGACCCGCTGACGGATCGCTGGAGCCAGAGCGACGACGCGGGGATCAACTATATGATGGTGGCCACGCGGGCCTGAAACGCGAAAGGCCGCCCCGAAGGGCGGCCTTTCCTTTTTGGGCCGAAGCCTCACACCTTCGAAGCGCGGCTCCGCGTCCAGGCGTACAGGCCGACCACGGCGACGGCGAAGCCGACGATCCCCGCCAGCATGGCCGGCCAGGTCGAACCCTCGGGCAGCATGGCGAACGGCGCGTCGTCGCGGGTGGCGACGATGACCCCGGCGGTGAAGACGCCGAACAGGCTTTCGCCCACGATCAGGCCCGAGGCCAGCAGCACGCCCATCCGCCGCGCCACATCGGCGTAACGGGTGCTGGACACCGCCTTGTCGTAGAGCCAGCCGCAGACGGCGCCGATGACCAGCATGGTCGTGACGGCGGCCGGCAGATAGAAGCCGATGCCGACGGCCAGGGGCGGCAGCTTGATCTTCTTGCCGGTCGCCTTCTCCAGCACGGCGTCCAGGATGATGATGACCACGCCGATCACTGCGCCCAGGCCGATCAGGTCCCAGCGCAGGTCGCCGCCGATGACGCCGCGCGCCAGGGCCGAGATCAAGGTCGCCTGAGGCGCCGCAAGGGTCTTGGCGCCCTCGACGATGGCGGGCGGGCCGCCCTCGAAGCCGAAGGCCTGGTTCAGCAGGTTGAGGATCAGGGGAATGACGATGGCGCCGGCGCCGACGCCGACGATCAGGGCGACCTGCTGGCGCCAGGGCGTCGCCTCGACCAGCTGGCCGGTCTTCAGGTCCTGGAGATTGTCATTGGCGATGACGGCGACGGCGAAGACCACGGCGGTCACGATCAGGGCGAAGGCGATGATGGACGGATCGGCGGGCACGCCCGCGATCGTCATCACGCCCAGCATCAGCAGGGAGGCGATCACGACGGCCAGGATGCCGACGCCCGAGACCGGGCTGTTCGACGAGCCGATCAGGCCGGCCATGTATCCGCAGATGGCGGCCACGGCGAAGCCGATCAGGACCACATAGACCAGGCCGCCGATCACCAGCAGGGGCGTCGATCCGGCCAGGGCTGGAGCGGTCTGGGCGAACCAGGCCAGAAGGCCGGCGATGCCGATCAGGCAGACGACCGAGATCCCGCCGACCAGCTTGATCGGCAGATCCTGTTCGGTCAGCTCCAGCGCCTCGCCGTGATTTCGGCGGGCGTTGGCGGCCAGGGCCGAGGTCAGGCCGCCGACCAGGGGGCCGGCCAGCTTGATCAGGGTCCAGATGGCGGCCACGCCGATGACGCCGGCGCCCATGAAGCGAACCTCGCGGCTCCAGACCCGTCCGGCCAGATCCTCGGCGCCCGTTCCGGCGGGCAGGGTGGAGGCGATGGAAGGAATGCCGTGCGCCGTCAGCCAGGCGACGGTGTCGGGGCTGGTCAAGACCGGCACGGCGATCGCCCAGGCCAGGATCAGGCCGAACAGCTGGGCCAGGCCCACGGTCAGGCCGATCAGATGGCCGGCGCCCAGAAGGGCGAACTGCATGCCGAAGCCCATGCCGGTGGCCCCGCCGCCCAGGGCGGTCGGAAGCTTGAAGAATTTGGCGGCCTCGCCGGCGAAGACGCGACCCGCGACCAGCAGGGCGTAGCCGGCCGAGACGGCCGCGCCGCCGACCACGACCCACAGGCCGGACTTGTTCTCGCGCACCGCGCTCTCGGTCTGTTCGGACCCGCGCGAGCCGACCTTCAACACCTCGGCGGCGGCGACGCCTTCCGGATAGGGCAGGCCGCCGCCCGTCACCAGGGCGCGGCGCAGCGGGATGGAGAAGGTCACCCCCAGGACGCCGCCCAGGATGCAGATGGCCACCGACTGCCAGAAGGGAAACTCCAGCCACCAGCCGATCATCACCAGGCCCGGCAGGACGAAGATGATCGAGCTCATGGCCCCGCCGACCGAGGCCACGGTCTGGACCGTCATATTCTCCCAGATGGTCGAGGTCTTGAAGGCCCGCAGCACGGCCATGGAGATGACCGCCGCCGGAATGGCCGAGGCGAAGGTCAGGCCGACCAGCAGGCCCAGATAGGTATTGGCGGCGGTGAAGATCACCGCCAGCAGGCAGCCCAGCACAAGGGCGCGAAGGGTCAGTTCAAGCCGGCCCTTTCGGGTTTGGGGCGCAGCGACGGCGTCAGTCATGAAGATCGGTTCCCACGTTCGACCGGGACGTAAGCCCATAAAGGCCGCTGCGGCAACTGGTCACGCTCAGCGGACTCCTCAGGCGGTGAGGGGCTGGCTCCAGCGAAGGCGCCGGCGCGCCCGCCGAACTAGGCCCGGGGCGGCCACCGTCACCCGATAGACCCCTGCCATGACCAGGGCCGTCAGGGCCCAGGACAGCAGGATGTCGGACAGGAAATGCCCACCGAAGGCCAGCCGGTTCATCGACAGGGCCAAGGCGTAGACGAGCCCCAGCGGCAGGACGGCCGGTCGCCACCGCGCCGGAGTGACCACCAGCAGGACGCCCGCCATCCAGGCGGCGCTGGAGCCCTCGCCGGAGACGAAGGAGCAGTTGGACTGGCAGGCGTCGCTGATCACCCAGGCCGGGGTAAAGGCCGCGTCGCCGCCGAACTGGTCGATCTGGACCGGGCGAGCGCGCCCCCAAAGGCTCTTGAACAGCAGATTGACGACCAGCCCCGGTCCGAGGGCCAGGGCCGCGACGGCGAACATCGCCCGCCGCGCTGCGGCGCCGACGGAACGCCCGCGCAGGGCCCGCCAGATCAGGCGGCCGATCACCCCCAGCAGCAGAAGGGCCAGGACCAGGGTGGAACTCTTGCGCAAGGCCTTGAGCACGGGATCGCCCGCCAGGAAGAAGCCGGCCTCAGGTCGGTAGAAGAAGCGGCTCACGGCGATGTCCACGCCTGGAAAGACCAGAAAATAGGCGCTGATCGCCAGGACGGCCGCCGCAGCCAGAACGGCTGCGTCGTCGCGCGTGAGGCGAAGGCGAGCGCTCAAGTCCGTCCAGGACGAGAGGCGCAGACGCGGCGCGGGCGTGATGACGGACTGAGACACATTCCCCCCGGATTGGTCTGGAGACGCCAATGCCAGAGTGCGGTGTCGTTCCCGCGTCATTACGAACAATGTTTTCCGAACATCGGGGCGAGCACGGACGATCGACTTGGCCTAGGTTCCAAGACCGGCTAGGAGCGCCCCATGCCTGAACTTCCCGAGGTCGAAACCGTCCGGCGCGGCCTGACGCCGGTGCTGGCGGGCGCGCGTCTGTCGCGGGTGCGGATCAACCGGCCCGACCTGCGCTTTCCGTTCCCGGAAGGCTTCGTTGAGCGGCTGGAGGGGGCGACGGTCGAACGCGTGGACCGGCGAGCCAAATATCTGCTTCTGCCCCTGTCCACCGGCGAGACCTGGATCACCCATCTCGGCATGACCGGCCGTTTCACCCTGGACGGCGCCCAGCTGGGCGAGTTCGAGGAGGCGGCGCCCATCGCGGGCAAGCACGAGCATTTCAGCGGCTGCGCCGAGCGCGACGGCCTTGCGACCCGGATCGGCTACGCCGACGCGCGCCGGTTCGGCTTCATGGGCCTGATCCCCACCGCCCAGGTCGAGGCCCACCCCTGGTTCGCCGGCCTGGGGCCCGAGCCGCTGGGCAATGGCTTTTCCGGCGCCCATCTGGCCGAGGCCTTCGCGGGCAAGAGCCAGAACATCAAGGTCTCCCTGCTGGATCAGAGGATCGTCGCCGGCCTGGGCAACATCTATGTCTGCGAGGCCCTGTACCGGGCCCGGATCTCGCCCCTGGTGGCGGCCGGATCGCTGTCGAAGGCGCGGCTGGAGACCCTGGCCTCGGTGGTCCGCGACGTGCTGAACGACGCCATCGCCGCCGGGGGATCGACCCTGAAGGACTTCGCCAACGCCGAGGGCGGCCAAGGCTATTTCCAGCACCGGTTCGACGTCTACGGCCGCGAGGGCGAACCGTGCCGGGGCGAGGGCTGCACGGGGACGGTCGCCCGGATCGTCCAGGGCGGACGCTCCACCTTCTACTGCCCGTCCTGCCAGAAGCGCTGAGGCGACCGGCCGTCATGACGAACGGCCGTCGATCCTCTATGACCGGCGTCAACAGAGGAGACCGCACATGGCCGACGCCTATTCCACCCTTCTGATCGAACGCTGCGCCGACGGCTATGCGGTCGTGACCCTGAACCGGCCCGAGGCGCTGAACGCCCTGAACTCGACCCTGTTCGGCGAATTGGCGGCCTTCCTGGACGCGGTCGAGACCGACGACAGCGTGCGCTGCCTGATCCTGACCGGCTCGGCCAAGGCCTTCGCCGCCGGGGCCGACATCAAGGAGATGGCGGACCAGTCCTACGCCGACATGTTCAAGGGCAATTTCTTCGCCCTGGGCCATGACCGGATCACCCGGTTCAGAAAGCCGATCATCGCGGCGGTGTCGGGCTATGCCCTGGGCGGCGGCTGCGAACTGGCCATGCTGTGCGACTTCATCATCGCCTCCGAGACCGCCAAGTTCGGCCAGCCCGAGATCAATCTGGGCGTGGCGCCCGGCATCGGCGGCTCCCAGCGGCTGACCCGCCTGGTTGGCAAGTCCAAGGCCATGGACATGATCCTGACAGCCCGGATGATGGATGCGGCGGAAGCCGAGCGCGCCGGCCTGGTCAGCCGCGTCGTCGCCCCCGAGGCCCTGCTGGACGAGGCCCGCGCGGCGGCCGCCAAGATCGCCTCGCAAAGTCCCCTGGCGGTGATGATGAACAAGGAGATGGTCAATGTCGCCCTGGAGACGACCTTGACCGAGGGCGTCCGTTTCGAACGTCGCCTGTTCCACTCCCTGTTCGCCTTCGACGATCAGAAGGAGGGCATGGCCGCCTTCGTCGAAAAGCGCAAACCCGACTTCAAGGGGCGGTGACCGACCGCCGCAGCCGTCAACCGATCGCCGTGATCCGGCGTTAGGAGCGGACCATGCGCCGCCTTCTTGTCTCGCTCCTCGCCATCCTGTTCGTCGTCCTGCCCGGAGCCGCCTCGGCTCAGGGGTCGGCTGCGTTCCTGCCCGCCTTCCGCTCCGACCGGATCATCGTGGAGACGCGGGGCGCGGGGCCGGACGTGATCTTCATCCCCGGCCTGGGATCGACCGGGGCGGCCTGGCGGTCGACGGCGGACAAGCTGGAGGGCCGCTATCGGGTTCATCTGGTGACGATCCGCGGCTTTGGTCAGACGGACATCGGCGCCAACGCCCGCGGCGCCCTGGCCGCCCCGGCTGCGCTGGAGATCGAACGCTACATCCGCGAGCACAGGCTGTCCCGGCCCGCTCTGATCGGCCATTCCCTGGGCGGTCAGATCGCGCTGCGGGTGGCGGCGGACATGCGCAACCGGGTGGGACGGGTGATGGTGGTCGATTCCGCCCCCTTCTTTCCGGCCCTGGTCGATTCCCGCGTCACGACGCGCGAGGTCGAGCCCCTGGCGCGGCTGGGCTATCAGGCCCTGATGCTGTTCGGCGACCAGGCGCTGAAGGGCCAGGTCTCGGCCCTGGGCGGCGACCTGGGTCTGGCAGGGGACATGGTGTTCGACGGCCTGGGCCTTCAGGGCGGCGACCGGCGCGTTCTGGCCCAGGGGCTGTACGAGGCCCTGACCGTGGATCTGCGGCCCCGGCTGCGCGACGTCACCGCCCCGGTCACGGTGGTCTACGGCTGGACGCGGGATACGAACAATCCACGCAACCGGCTGGAGGGGCTTTACCGCTACGGCTTCTCCACCCTGCCGCGTCCGGCCCAGTTCGTCCGCATCGAAGGCGCCGACCACCAGGTGATGATCGACCAACCGGCGCGGTTCCAGGCGGCGGTGGAGCGATTTTTGGGGTAAGCACAGACCTTCCCCCGCTTGCGGGGGAAGTGTCAGCTCGTCGAGCGAAGCGAGACGGCTGACGATGGGGGAAGTCTTGTTTCTTGCAGGAAGACTCCCCTCTCCGACCCTGGATGGGCTGCGCCGATCGCCGGGCCACCTCTCCCGCAAGCGGGAGAGGGTCTTATCGGCCTTTGGCCTCGCGATAAATGTGATCGGTGACGGCGGGCAGATCGTTCAGCACATCGCGGGCCGCGATACGCAGGGTGCGTATGCCCTGCTCGAGCAGGAAGGCGTCGCGGCGCGCGTCCTGCGCCGCACGGCCGTCGTGACTGTCGCCGTCGATCTCGACCGCCAGTCGAACGCCGGCGCAGTAGAAGTCGAGCACATAGGGGGCGATGGGATGCTGACGGCGGAACTTCAGCCCGCCCAATTTCTCGCCCCGCAGCGCCTGCCATAGCTGTACCTCGGGCAGGCTCATGTCCCGCCGCAGATCGCGCGCCTTGTCGATGATGTCGGACGAACGACCTTCTTCGGGCTCCAGACCCTGCGCCAACGTCTCCAGCACCCCCTTGCCGTAGCGGTCCAGTTTCGACTGGCCGACGCCGGGGAGGGCGGCCAGGGCCGTCAGGTCGCCGGGTTCGGCCTGGGCGATCTCCAGCAGGGTCTTGTCCTGGAAGATGACATAGGGCGGGACGTGCTGTTCCGAAGCACGGTCGCGGCGCCAGGCGCGTAAGCGCTCGAAGCGGGCGCGGACGTCGGCGTCCATGGTCTCGAGCGCGGCGTTGCGGCCCTCGCCAGAGCGGTCGCGGCGGCCCGAGCTGGAACTGGAGGCGCGCACCGGTGCGCGGCGGACTTCGATCCTGCGCTCGGCCTTGTACACGGCGCGCACCGCCTCGGGCTCGCCCAGGCCGACCAGGGGCTTGCCGTCGTTCGGATCCTCGACCAGCAGGCCCTCGAACAGCAGGTGGTCGACGATGTCGCGCCAGCCGTTGGGCGAGACGTCGGCGCCTATGCCCCAGGTGGACAGCTGTTGCTCCCACGGCTGGACGTCCTTGGTGCGGCCGGTCAGGTGGTCGATCACCCGGCCCCGGCCGAACCGGCCGCCCAGGCGCTGGACCGCCGCCAGGGCCTTCTGGGCGGGGACGGTGGCGTCATAGGTCTGGGGCGGGTCGCCGCAGATGTCGCAGACGCCGCAAGGGGCCGCGTCGGTCTCGCCGAAATAGCGGCGCACGGCCTGGGCGCGGCAGACGGCGCCGTCCAGCATGGCGAACAGCTGGCGGGCCTTGCGCACCTGAACCTGTTTGACCTCCTCGGCCATCGGGCGGCCGTCCAGCCGGCGCAGGGTCCAGGCGATGTCGGAGGGGCCGTACAGGGTGATGCCCTCGGCCGGTTCGCCGTCCCGGCCGCCCCGGCCGATCTCCTGCCAATAGGCCTCCAGGCTGCCGGGCGGATCGGCGTGGATGACGAAGCGGACGTCGGCCTTGTCCACCCCCATGCCGAAGGCGATGGTGGCCACCATGACGGCCCCGTCCTCGGCCAGGAACCGCTCCAGACGGCGGTCGCGCTCCTTCGTATCCATGCCGGCGTGATAGGCGATGGCGTTGGTCCCGGCGTCGCGCAGGGCCTGGGCCACGCGTTCGCAGCCGTCGCGGCTGCCGCAATAGACTACGCCCGACTTGCCGCGCCGTTCGCGCACCAGTTCGATGACGCGGGCGTCGGTCCTGGCGCGCGAGGCGCTCTCCTTGCGTTCGGCCGACAGCTGCAGGTTCGGGCGGGCGAAGCTGTCGACGAAGACCCGGGCCCCCTCCAGCCGCAGCGAGCGCAGGATGTCGTCGCGCGTGCGGGCGTCGGCCGTGGCGGTCACGGCGATGCGCGGGACGTGGGGGAAGCGCTCGGCCAGCAGGCCCAGGTTGCGATAGTCGGGGCGGAAGTCGTGGCCCCACTGGCTGACGCAGTGGGCCTCGTCGATGGCGATCAGGCTGAGCGGCAGCTCGGCCAGCCGGTCCATCATGGCTCCGGCCGCCAAGCCTTCGGGCGAGACGTACAGCAGGTCCAGAGCGCCGGAGCGGGCGGCGGCCCAGATGGCCGACCGTTCGTCCAGCGAGACGCCGGAATCCAGCCGGGCGGCCGCCACCCCCTGCTGTTTCAGGGCCTCGACCTGGTCGGTCATCAGGGCGATCAGGGGCGAGACCACCAGGCCCAGGCCGGGGCGAAGGATGGCCGGGATCTGATAGCAGACGCTCTTGCCGCCGCCGGTCGGCAGGACGGCCAGGACGTCGCGCCCGGCCAGAACCTCGGCCACCACCTGGCTTTGCAGGCCGCGGAAGTCGCCATGGCCCCAGACCCGCGACAGCAGGGAGCGGGCGTCGGCCAGACCGGGCGTCGTGGCGGGGCGGGGCTGGGTCTGGAGGGCCGGCATCCGAAGGTTGTGCACTCTTTGTTCCGGCCTGCGAAGCCCCTTTGACCGCTTTCACGGCCGAGCGGCTGACGCGGCTGGGGACGGATCAGTGCGCGGGCGAGGGGGCGAACTGGCCGCCGACGCGATAACGGTACAGATAGGAGGGCGCGATCGACTCCATGCTGGCCGGATGGACGACGCCCAACGCGGCCAGACCCTCGGCGCCCGGCGAGACCACATTGTCCTTCTGCAGCATGACGACCTGATCGCGGGTCAGGGGCGGGGTCAGACCGATCAGGCTGACGGTCTGGAGCAGCGAGCCCAGCAGCCGGGCGACCGGGAAGGGAATGGGCGCCAGCAGACGGTCGCGACCCGTCTCCCGCTTCACCAGCTCCAGCACTTCGCGGAAGGTATAGATATCCGGTCCGCCCAGTTCATAGGTTCGGCCGGCCGCGTCGCCGCGCGTCACGGCCCGGGCCACGGCCTCGGCCACATCGCCGACATAGACCGGCTGGAACCGGGTCTTGCCGCCGCCGATCAGCGGCAAGGCGGGCGCAAGGGTCGCCATGGCGGCGAACCGGTTCAGGAAGCCGTCGTCGGCGCCGAAGACCAGGGACGGACGCAGGATGACGGCGTCGGGATAGACGGCGCGGATCTCGTTTTCCGCCTCGCCCTTGGTGCGGGCGTAGGCGGAGGGGCTGTCGGCGTCGGCGCCGATGGCCGAGATCTGGACGACCCGTTCGACGCCGGCGGCCTTGGACGCCTGGGCGATGTTCCTGGCGGCCTCGACGTGGGCGCTCTTGAAGCCGCGCTTGCCGCCGCCGTCGTGCAGGACGCCGACCAGATTGACCACGGCGTTCGAGCCGCGCACGGCCGCCGCCACATCCTCGGCGCTGGTGACGTCGCAGCGCATGAACTGGATCTGGCCCGGATCGCCGGCCGTCTGGACCTCGATGGCCAGGACCGGGTTGCGCACCGCCACGCGGATGCGCCAGCCGCGACGGGCCAGGGCGCGCACCGCCTGGGCTCCGATGAAGCCCGAACCTCCGAAGAGGGTCACGACGCCGGGGGCGAGGTCAGCCATGGGAGAAGCTCCAGTGAATTCCGTGTCGGCGGGATAGCCGATGGGGCGCCGCATCGCAACGCGGGCGACCCGGTCCGGGCGGGAGGAAACCAAAAACAGTGTCCGATGTGTCCGATGTGTCTGATTTGTCCGATCCGCGCCGTCGTCCGCTCCTGAAAAAGAGTGTCCGATGTGTCCGATGTGTCCGGTTCGCGCGGTCGCGCGCTCCCAAAAAAGGTGTCCGAAGTGTCCGATCTGTCCGATCCGATCTCTTCGCCCGTCCGCCGCCTCCGCTCGTCCCCGTCGATCCGCGACTGTCGCACGGCGGGCGGCCCAGGGGCGCAGAAGGCGGGTTTGGAGTCCTAAGCGGTTGGAAAGGCTGAGGGCGGCTTGGCGATCGAGCGGCGCTCGCCCATCTAGGGCCCATGCAGATTTTCACCATCGGATATGAGGGGGCGACCCAGGCGGAGGTGATCGGGCGGCTGAAGGGCGCCGGGGTCGATCTGCTGATCGACGTCCGGGCGGTCGCCGCCTCGCGCCGCGCCGGCTTTTCCAAGACGGTCCTGGGCGAAAGCCTGAAGGCCGAGGGGATCGACTATCTGCATCTGCGGGGGCTGGGCACGCCCAAGGCCGGTCGCGACGCGGCCCGCAAGGGCCATGTCGCCGAGATGCGCGCGATTTTCGCCGACCATCTGGCCGAGCCCCAGGCCCAGCTGGAGTATGCGCGGCTGAAGGATTTGGCGGGGGAGAAGCGCGTGGCCCTGCTGTGTTTCGAGGCCGATCACGCGGGATGCCACCGCGCGGTGTTGGCCGAGCGGCTGGCGGAGGAGGACGGGGCGACGGTGGTCAATCTGTAGGGGTGTTGGCGAGGCCCACCTTCCCCCGCTTGCGGGGGAAGCGTCAGGTCATGGCGCGAAGCGACACGCCCGACGATGGGGGGCGTTTTTCTTCTGAAATAAGACTCCCCCTCTCCGACCCTGGTTCGCTTCGCGAACGCCGGGCCACCTCTCCCGCAAGCGGGAGAGGGTCTTTTGCCTTACGGCCGGCCCACCAGGTCGTCGACCGAGCCGCTGGTCACCGGGTGATACAGGGGCCGGGCCTCGGCGTAGATGCGGCGGGCGATGGGCCGGCCCCAGTCGCCCTCGTTCCACAGGGTCTGGAACAGGGGCAGGACGAATTTGCGTCGGCCCTGGCTGGTCAGGAACCGCTCGGCCGTGGCGACCGCGGGCTGATAGCGGTGGGCCAGGGCGATCTGGAGCCAGGCGAAGGTCAGTTCGCTGTTGCCCTCGTTCGCCAGGTTCAGGGTGCGCTCCATGTCCGCCAGCTGGGCGTCGGTGAGCCAGTCGCCGCTGCCGTTTCCAACCGGGGGGCGCCAGCCGAGGAAGCGCTGGCGCTGCTGAGTGTTCCAGTCCTTCCAGGGGACGGCCGAGGCGGGGCCCTTGCCGACAAAGAAGGCCCATGCCGCGTCATCGACCGGCTTGAAGGCGTTCGAAACGGGCGCCACGGCGTTGGACGGCAGGCCGGGCTGATAGACCCAGGCGTCCAGCTGAAGCTGGGATTCCAGGGCCGCGTCGCCCTTCACCAGATGGGTGCGGATGTCGTCCAGGAACATGGCCGTGGTCATGGGGCGATAGGCGTTGCGGTCGAAATAGCCGCGCAGCCAGGCGTCGAACCGATCCCGGCCCACAGTGCGTTCGACGGTCCGCAGGAACAGGGCGCCCTTCTCATAGGCGATGTCGTTCATGCCGTCGTCGGGATCGCGGCCCTGAAGATCCAGGTGCAGGCGGGTGTCGGGCGCGGGCAGGGACTTCAGCGTGTCCTGCAGGCTGCCCCAGCCCAGAACCTGTTCCTGCATGGCGCGGTCATGGCCATAGACCGACTCCATGATCCGGTTCTCGAAATAGACGGTGAAGCCCTCGTTCAGCCAGAAGTCGTTCCAGGTGGCGTTGGTCACCAGATTGCCGGACCAGGAGTGGGCCAGTTCGTGCGCCACCAGCGAGACCAGCGACCGGTCGCCCGCGATGATGGTCGGGGTGGCGAAGGTCAGTTTGGGGTTCTCCATCCCGCCGAAGGGGAAGGAGGGCGGCAGGACCAAGAGGTCGTAGCGGCCCCAGCGATAGGGGCCGTAGAGCTTTTCGGCCGCGTCCACCATCTCGGCGGTCGGCTCCAGCTCATGGGCGGCGGCGCGCAGGCGGCTGGGCTCGGTCCAGACCCCGGTGCGTTCGTCGAAGGGGGCGAAGGCGATGTCGCCGACGCCGATGGCGATCAGATAGGGCGGGATCGGATTGTCCATCCGGAAGCGCCAGGTCTTCATGCCGTTGCCCGCCGGCTCGCCGTTCGGCGTCAGATGGTCGGCGCTCATGACCACGGTCAGGTCGGCGGGCGCGGTGATGCGGGCCGAATAGGTCTGGCGAATGCCGGGGCTGTCCTGGGTCGGCACCCAGGTGCGGGTCAGGATGGCCTGGCCCTGGCTGAACAGATAGGGCTTTTGACCGCCCGCCGTCTGGCTGGGCGACAGCCATTGCAGGGCCGCCGCATCGGGCCGGGTCGAATAGCGGACGGTGATCTTGCGCCGTTCGTTGGGCGCGAAGGCCGGGAAATAGACGGTCAGGGGCTGGCCCTTGACGGCGTCATTGTCGCCGACGACGTAACGCAGCGGCTGACCCGAGGCGTCGCGCACGTC
The DNA here is from genome assembly GCF_059424365.1 of Brevundimonas sp. GW456-12-10-14-LB3. Lineage (NCBI taxonomy): Bacteria > Pseudomonadati > Pseudomonadota > Alphaproteobacteria > Caulobacterales > Caulobacteraceae > Brevundimonas > Brevundimonas sp. GW456-12-10-14-LB3. The sequence goes on along the minus strand of NZ_JBWKZJ010000010.1, from coordinate 23,986 downwards.
CTGAATGTCCAGATTGCGGATGTCGAGAATGATCTCGTTGGCGCCGGGGACGGCCAGGATGTCCAGGGTCGCCGTGCCCGACAGGGCCTTGGCCTCGAAGTTCGCGGTCAGGTCCAGGGCCACATCGACGACGCGGGCGATCTCGGGACGGGCGTAGGTGTGGCTGTCGACGGCGTCCGGGCCGGGGGCGGGCGCGACGGCCGGCGGCGCCAGGGCCGCGCTTCCGGTCGTGGTCGAACAGGCCGAAAGGCCCAGGGCCGAGGCGAGGGCGAGGGCGGAGACGAGGCCGAAGGCTTTGCGCGTCATCGAGGCTTTCCGGATCAGATCATGAGCTTGGCCCGGAGAACGCGCGGAAACGCGAAAAAGATCAAGCCTCGACGCGGCCGCAGCCTATGCGGTCGGTGGCGCGTGATGGGCGCGGAACAGCCAGCCCCGCTCGGCGAACAGGACCAGGGCCAGGGCCGTCAGGCCGAAGACGGTGAAGCCGAGGGACATGGGCACGGTGGTGCCGTTGAACTGCTGACCCACCGCAAAGCCCAGCAGGGAGCCGGCGATGGTGGAGATGAAGCCCTGGATCGAGGCGGCCGTGCCGGCGATATGGCCCATGGTCTCCATGGCCATGGCGCCGAAGTTCCCGGCGATCAGGCCGAAACAGAACATGGTCAGGGTCTGAAGGACGGCGAAGGTGATCAGTGTCTCATGGCCGCTGAGCGCCACCGCCGCATGGACCGCCGACACCGTGGTGAAGCCGATCAGGGCGGTGTGGGAGATCTTGCGCGAGCCCAGCCGCACCACCAGTCGGGCGTTGACCAGGGAGGCGACCGCTATGCCGCCCGCGATCAGGGCGAAGACGGCGGGGAAGACGGCCTCGGCGTCGAAGACGTCGGCGAAGATCTGCTGCGAGGAGTTGATGAAGCCGAACAGGGCGCCGGTGATGGCCGTCATGGCCAGGGTGTAGCCCATGGCGGTGCGGTCGGTCAGGGCGGTGCGATAGGCCGAGGTCAGGCGTTTGACCTGGATCGGCAGACGATCCTCCGGCTTCAGGGTCTCGGGCAGGCGTAAGGATGCCCAGACGATCAGGGCCACGCCGATCAGGCCGAGGCCCGCGAAGATCCAGCGCCACGGCCCGACCAGCATGATCAACTGCCCCAGCGACGGCGCAAGGATGGGCACGCCCAGGAAGACCAGGAAGCTGAACGACATGACCCGCGCCATGGTGCGGCCCTCATAGCGGTCGCGCACGATGGAGACCGCCAGCACCCGGGTGCAGGCGCTGCCCAGCCCCTGGCCGATCCGCGCCAGGATCAGGGTCTCGAAGGTGGGCGCCAGGGTCGCCAGAAGGCTGAAGACCACATAGAGGCCGACCCCGGCCAGAAGGATCGGCTTTCGCCCGAACCGGTCTGCGACCGGACCATAGATCAGCTGCGCCCCGCCGAAGCCCAGCAGATAGGCGGTCACCACCCACTGACGGCTGTTTTCGTTCGTCACCCCCAGGTCGGCGCCTATGGCGGGCAGGGCGGGCAGCATGGAATCGATCGCCAGGGCGTTCAGCGCCATCATCAGGGCGATCAGACAGACGAACTCGACGAATCCGGGTTCTCTTCTGGCGGGGGCTGACGCGGCGGAAACGGACATCCGGGCCAGATGCCCCGCCGCGCCGCGAACCGCAACCAGTCGCCGGCTATAAATTGCTGCAATGCAGCGAAATCGAGGTTGAACGCCGGGCGCCTCGCCAATGTCATGAAGCTTCGCTAGAGGAAGTCATGACAGAACAGATGACAGCACAGGCGGCGCTGGACCGCCTCGAAACCCTCTACACCCAATCCGTGACCAACCTGCGCGACGCCGTGCGGGATTTCGTCAACACCGGCGCCCGGCCCGATCCGGTCAAACGCGCCGAAGGGGTGTTCGCCTATCCCGAACTTCGCATCCGCTGGGACGGGGATCGCCCCCAGGACCTGGAGCCGCGCGCCTATGCCCGGCTGGCCAAACAGGGGGTCTATTCGACCACCGTCACCCGGCCGGACCTGTTCCGCCCCTATCTGACCGAACAGCTGGGTCTGCTGGAAAAGGAATACGGCGCGACCTTCGAGGTCGGGATTTCGAACCAGGAAATCCCCTTCCCCTATGTGACCGACGGACTGGAGGTGGCGCTGGACCGGTCGATGACGGCGGCCCTGGCGCGCTGGTTCCCGACCACGGACCTGGCCCACATCGGCGACGAGATCGCCGATGGCTTGTTCGACATGGGCGGCGACTTCCCCCTGTCGCATTTCGACGGCCTGCGGACCGACTTCTCCCTGGCGCGGCTGAGACACTACACCGGAACCCCGGTGGACGACGTCCAGTCCTATGTCCTGTTCACTAACTACAACCGCTACGTCGACGAGTTCGTGCGCTGGGCCATCGAACAGCTGCAGACGCCGGGCACCCCCTATCAGACCCTGTCCTGCGCCGGCGGGGTGGTGATCACGCGCGACACCCCCAATCCCGAGACGGCGATCAGCGATACGGCCTGGAAGAAGCACCAGATGCCGGCCTATCACCTGACGGCGCCGGGCCACCAAGGAGTGACCCTGGTCAATATCGGCGTCGGCCCGTCCAACGCCAAGACGATCACGGACCATCTGGCGGTCACCCGTCCGCACGTCTGGCTGATGATCGGTCACTGCGGCGGTCTGCGCGCCAGCCAGACCATCGGCGACTATGTGCTGGCCCACGCCTATCTGCGCGACGACCATGTACTGGACGCGGTCCTGCCGCCGGACATTCCGATCCCCTCGATCGCGGAGGTCCAGCGCGCCCTCTATGACGCCACCAAGTCGGTCAGCGGCATGCCGGGCGACGAGGTCAAGCTGAGGTTGCGCACCGGCACGGTGGTCACCACCGACGACCGGAACTGGGAGCTGCGCTATTCCAAGTCGGCGCTTCGCTTCAACCAGAGCCGCGCCGTCGCCATCGACATGGAAAGCGCCACCATCGCCGCGCAAGGCTACCGGTTCCGGGTGCCCTACGGCACCCTGCTGTGCGTCTCGGACAAGCCGCTGCACGGCGAGATCAAACTGCCGGGCCAGGCCAACCGCTTCTACGAAGGCTCGATCTCGGAACATCTGCAGATCGGCATCCAGGCGGTCGGCCTGATGCGGGACGAGGGACCGAAACTCCACTCCCGCAAGCTCCGCGCCTTCGACGAGCCGCCGTTCCGTTAAGAGGGGCGCGATAGACCCTCTCCCGCTTGCGGGGGAGGTGGCCCGGCGTTCGCGCTGCGAACCAGGGTCGGAGGGGGAGTTTTCACTTGAAAAGAAGACTTCCCCCAATCGTCAGCCGTCTCGCTGCGCTCGACGAGCTGACACTTCCCCCGCAAGCGGGGGAAGGTCTGTTCGCTGTCGCAGATCAAGAAAGCGCTTTACAATGCAAAGCGCATTGTGCATCCTGTGATCATCGGATTTCAGGAGGAGTTCGCCATGACGCGCGACACGCAGACGATCCAAGACGACATCGCCTATATGCGGGCTTTGGCTCACGAAGGTCGGCACGCGCCCCTGCTGGCGGGCCCCATACTGGTGGCTGCGGCCATCATCTTCGGAGGCGCCAGCCTGGGGCAGTGGGCGCTCAAGACCGACTTGATCGCGCTGAATCCCTGGGCGGCGCTCTGGCTTTGGATCGGTTCGGCCCTGGTCTTCGCGGCCGCCCTGGTCGTGCTGATCGGGCGGATGAAGGGACGCCCCGGCTATAATTCGTCGGGCAATCGGGCGGTGGGCGCGGCCTGGTCCGGCGTGGGCTTCGGCATCTTCGTCACCTGGTTGGCCCTCACCGCCCTGTCGGTGAAGAGTGGAAGCTGGGCCTGGATGGCGGTCATGCCAACGGTGGTTCTGACGGCCTATGGATCGGCCTGGATGGTCGCGGCGGCCATGACGCGCGTGCGGTGGATGAGCGTCACGGCCCTGTTGTCCTACGCCGGCGCCGTCGCCATAGCCTGGTTTGCGGACAGTCCGGCCATCTATCTGGTCTATGCCCTGGTCCTGGCCGCCGTCGCCCTGGTCCCCGGTCTGATCCTGATGCGGCAGGAACCGTCGGAGATCGTCTGATGGCCGATGACTTCGACATCAGCCGGATCGACGAGGTCATCCACGGGCGGATCCGGCTGGGGATCATGGCCTATCTGTCCGGCGCGGACACAGCCGACTTCAACACCTTGAAGACCCGGCTCCAGACGACCGACGGCAATCTGTCGGTCCATCTGAGGAAGCTGGAGGAGGCGGGCTTCGTCGCCGTGACCAAGAGCTTCATCGGCCGCAAGCCCCTGACCCAGGCCAGTCTGACCGAAGAGGGCCGCGCCGCCTTCGTCGCCTATCTGGACGCCATGGCGGGCCTGCTGCCGGCGCGCTAGAGCATGATCGTTTCGGACGGAACCGCTTTGCGGTTCCGACAGAAGCGTGAATCATGCTCTCGCTCTAATCTGGAGCCTGATTCACCGTTTCAGCGGAACCGCGAAGCGGTTCCTCTTCAACGGATCAGGCTCTAGAAGCGGGGCATGAGCCACCGTCTCCATGCCTTCGAGGCCATCGACAACTTCCGCGACTATGGCGACTACGCCACGGCGGCCGGGCGACGCATCCGCCCCGGCCGCCTGCTGCGTTCGGGCCATCACGCCCGGGCCAGCGAGGCCGATCTGGAGCGGCTGAAGGGGTTCGGCCTGGGGGCGGTGGTCGATCTGCGCCGACCGGGCGAAAGGCGCGACCAGCCCTCGCGACGGCATGACGGTTTCGACGCCCTGGTGATCGAGGGCGGGATCGATGACGGGGCCGAGGCGCCCCACATCACCTTCCTGAAAACGGCGGATCTGACGCCGGATTCGGGTCGGCGTTTCATGACCCAGACCTATCGCAGCCTGCCGTTCGACGCCGCCCACATCGACGTTTTCGGCCGCTATTTCCAAGCCCTGGGACAGATGGGGGGCGATCAGGACCGACCCGTGCTGATCCACTGCGCGGCGGGCAAGGACCGGACCGGCTTTCTCGCCGCCTTGACGCATCATCTGCTGGGCGTCCACCACGACGACCTGATCGAGGACTATCTGCTGACCAATACGGCCGTCGATCTGGTCGGTCGCGCCCCCGCCATTGCGCGGCGTCTGCACGAGATGACCGGCCGTGTCGCCTCCGACGACGCGGTGGTGGCCTTCCTCGGGGTGGAGGCCGCCTATCTGGAGGCCGCCTTCGCCGAGGTCGAGGCGCGGCATGGATCCCTGGACGTCTATCTGGAACAGGCCCTGGGCGTCGACGCCGCCCTGCGCGCCCGAATCGAGGCGCGGCTGTCGGCGTGAACGGCGCCCTGACCCATGTGGTCGTCCGCGATCATCCGTGGACGGACCCCTTGGCTGTCGCGGCCGGGATCGGTGGGACGGACGGCGCCCTGGCCCTGCTGTCGGACGGCGGTCCCGGCGGCCGCTGGTCCCATGTGGCGACGGCGCCGGATCGGGTTCATGTGGGCGGGGTCGAAGCCGATCTGTTCGACCCCCTGCGCGATCCGGCCTGGAGCGCAGGGACGGTGGGACTGGCCGCCTATGACGCGGGCGCGCGACCGGCGACCGGCGAGCGGCCCCTGGTGTGGCCCGACCTGATCCTGGCCCGCTATCCGGCCATGCTGAGCTTCGACCATCATCAGCGGCGTGTTCGCGCCGTCGGCCGGGGGGCGACGGCGGCGCAGGCCGAGGCGGCGGCCGTTCAGGCGTCGAAATGGCGGGCGGCGGCGGTCACGCCTGCGACTCCCGACGCTCCGGCCGAGACCTTTGCGGCCGAGGCGCCGGACCAGGCCTATCGCGACTGCGTGGCCGAGGTGGTCGCCCGGATCGCGGCCGGTGAACTGTTTCAGGCCAATATCGCCCGCGCCTGGGGCGGCGCGCTGAAGCCAAAGGCCGATCCGTTCGACGTCTTCCTGCGGCTGCAACAGGGGCGGGCCTCGCCCTACGGCGCCTTCTGGCGGATCGGGGACCGGGCCCTGGTGTCCAATTCGCCTGAGCTCTTCCTGGCCTTGGACGGCGAGGCCCGGCGCATCGAGGCGCGGCCGATCAAGGGCACGCGCGCCCGGTCGGCCGACCCGCTCGAGGACGCGGCCCTGGCCGCCGCGCTTCAGGCCAGCGCCAAGGACCGGGCCGAAAACCTGATGATCGTCGATCTGATGCGTAACGACCTGGCCCGCGCCTCGCGCGTCGGCTCGGTCGCGGTCGAACGGCTGTTCGCGATCGAGAGCCATCCGACCGTCCACCATCTGGTCTCGACCGTGGTCGGCCGGGCCGAGCCGGGGGTGACGCCGGCCGACCTGCTGGAGGCGACCTTCCCGCCGGGCTCGATCACCGGGGCGCCCAAACACCAGGCCATGAAGGTCATCGCCGAATATGAGCCGCCGCGCGGCGCCTGGTGCGGGTCGCTGTTCATTCTGGAAGACGGCGGGGGGCTGACCGCCTCGGTCCTGATCCGCACCGCCGCGTTCGAGCGCCGGGACGAGTGTTGGACCTTCCGCACCCTGGCCGGCGCCGGAATCGTCGCCGACAGCGACCCTCAGTCCGAACTTGCCGAGACCGAAACAAAGATCGCCGCCCTGAGACAGGCTCTGACGGGTCAGCAGTCCGTACAGGCGATCTGCGTCACCTCGCGCGGATTCAGATAGGCGCGGCGGGTGAAGCTGGCGGACGGCAGGAAGCGCTGGAACGGCGAGGCGTAGGTGTAGCGGGCCTCGGCGATGATGATCGACGACCCGACCGGCAGGAGATCAGCGGGAATGTCGGCGTCCGCGACGGTGAGTCGGCCGCTGAGGGCCCCACTCCCGCCCGAGGCCGCCCAGCTGCGGCTCCAGTTCACCGTATATTTGGTCGTCGTGTCCCGGCTGACGCTGCTGACCCTCTGTTCCAGCGAGGCCGGGGCGAAGGGCGCCATGATGGAGGGGCCGACCAAAAAGACGTTGTCGATGTCGGCCTTGGTGATGTCGCGGGACTGGGCGGTCAAATCCGCGACCGAAGCGGCCACATGGCTGGTGCGACGCACAGCCATATAGCCCTGACACAGATCGACCATGCCTGCATAGAACAGGATCATGACCGGGGCGATCAGGGCGAATTCGACCGCAGAGACCCCGGTCTCGTCGCGCGCCAGCCTGCGCATCAGCGACCGGCGCATCAGAAGGGCTCGTTGCGGAAGGCGGTGGTGGCGGAGATCATGATCTGTCCGGGCCCCGCGGCGCTCACGGACTGGGTCAGGGCGGGCACGATCATCGGCTGTTTGTACCAGACACGCGCGACGACCAGATTCTGGGCCGCGCCGGGGTCGTAGCCGGTCTTGGACAGGTCCAGGACGCCGTTCTCGTCCTTGGGCGGGTCGATATTGTCGGAGAATTTGGCGACGACCCGGACATCGACGGTGGCGCGGGCGGCGCAGTCGCTCTTGAACACGCTCATCTGATCGCAGAAGGCCTGTTTGAACCCGGCCTGATCCAGACCCTTGGCCTGGGCCTCGCCGGTTCGGATTTCGCGGCTGACGGTCAACAGGGCGTTTTCGGCGACGGCGTCGGTGATGAAGACCAGACCCAGCTGGAAGATCGAGAACAGCAGAAGAAAGAAGGGGGTGGCGACCAGGGCGAACTCCACCGCCGCCGCGCCTTCACGGTGACCGGCGGAGCCGCGACGGGGAGAACCATCCAGCGCCGCCATGGATCAGGGCGCCGAGGCCGGGCCGGTCGCGGCGGCGCCGGCGCGCAGGCTGGGGGCGCAGGAGGCGCCGCAGGTCATTTCCGTGGCCTGGGCCCCGCGCCAGACCCGAACCGATCCGGTCGATCCGCCGGTAACCACGATCTCGCGCTGGAACAGGGTGCGGCCCACGCCGTCGACCGCCACCACCTCGGTCACCCCATAGCCCTTTCCGACGATGAACAGGGTGTTGGCGTCCACCACGGTGACGTCGGCGATCTGAGGATTGGCGACGATGACCGAGGCGGCGGCGCCCCGCAGCTGGACGCGCGCGGAGCGGTCGATCTCGACATTGAGCGCGCCGTTCGGGCTCTGCGCCTGGGCGGGCAGGCCGGCCAGGGCGAGGACGGCGGTGATGACGGCGATGGAAAGGCGGGGCATCGGCGGCTCTGAAACAAGGGCGCGCATCAGCGCGGACGCGCGCATGATGGCCCAGGCTTCCTCAACAAAGGCTGAAGTTCGTCGATCCGGGATTTTCTGTGGTGAATCCGCAGGTAACTAAAAACCGTGACCTGGCCTTAACGCCTCTTGGTCATTCTAACCGTGCGTTTTGGGGGTCAAGCGGGCTACCGGCTCCCCCCGCCAAGTTGCTCGCTAGACATATACACAAGGGAACTCACCATGACCAAGTTCATCTCGCGTTTCGCTAAGGACGAATCCGGCGCCACCGCCATCGAATACGGCCTGATCGCCGCTCTGATCGCCGTCGTGATCATCACCGTGCTCGGCACCATCGGCACCAACCTGAACACCAAGCTGCAAGCCGTCTCCGACGGCCTGGAAGGCAAGAAGTCCTAAGACGCCTCCACGTCTTGAAGCCTGGGAAGGGCCGGAGCGCACGCTCCGGCCCTTCTTCTTTGTGGCGCGGCAACCCGGCCTTAATCCGCCCGTGCCAGCATGGGGTCATGGACCTTCTGAGCCTTCCCTTCCTGGCCGTCTTTCCGATCCTGATGGTGGCTACGGGTCTGCATGACCTGACCACGATGCGGATTCCGAACTGGATCTCCCTGGCCCTGCTGGCCGCCTTCTTTCCGGCGGCCCTGCTCGTCGGCCTGACCCTGCCTGAGATCGCCGTCCATCTGGGCGTCGGCTTCGCCGCCCTGATCCTCGGCATGGGCCTGTTCGCCCTGAACTGGATCGGGGGCGGGGACGCCAAGGCCCTGGCTGCGGCCTGCCTGTGGTTGGGGTTCGGCGATCTGGGGCCGCTGCTGCTGTGGATCGCCCTGGCCGGCGGCGGCTTCTGCCTCCTGCTGATCCTCGCCCGCCAATACTATCCTCTGCTGTCTCCGCTCCCGCCGCGCCTTCCGTGGGTCGCCCGCCTGCTGGAGCCCAAGGGCGATATTCCCTATGGCGTCGCCATCGCCATCGGCGCCCTGCTGACCTTTCCCGAGGGCGACATGGTCGTTCGCGCCTTGGCGGTTTCTTGAGGTTGCGCAAGCGGGCGTCGCTTAGGAAGCGTTAACTCTCGGGCCTCATGATCGTTAACGGTAGGGGGCGAGGATCATGTCCGGCTCGCCGCGCCTGCCGGAGATCGTCTGGATGAAGCCCGCCCGCATCGTCGTCCTTTGCATCGCCGCCGTGTCCGCACTGGGCCTGGCTCTGGTCGTGCGCGCCATGGGGCAGGGCGAGCCCGCCGCGCCGGCCGCCGCCGCGCCTGTCGAGGCGCGCCCCATGGCCAAGATTTTGGTCGCTGCCCGCGATCTGGAGCCCGGCAAACGCCTGACCGAGGGCGACCTGTCCTGGAAGGACTGGCCGGTCGATCAGTTGAACCCCGCCTTCATCAGCGACGGCTCCGTCCCGCTTCCCGCCGCCGCCGACAAGCCGGCCGAGGCCAAGCCCGCTGATGAAAAGGCCGTCGCCGACAAGACCGCCGGCGCGGTTCAGCGGGTCGGCGAGGCCGCCGGCCGCCTGGTAGGGACCGGAGTCAAGTCCGACTATGTCGGCTCGGTCGTGCGCGAACCCATTCTCGCCGGAGAGCCGATCGTGGCGCGCAAGATCGTGCGCGCGGGCGACAGCGGCTATCTGGCGGCCTATCTGGAGCCCGGCATGCGCGCCATGGCCATTGCGGTCACGGTGGAATCGGCCGCCGGCGGCTTCATCCTGCCCGGCGACCGGGTCGACGTCGTCCTGACCGCCCAGAAGGAGACTCCTTCCGGGGCGGTGGAAGGCGGCGGCTCGGGCTCCAAATATTCGTCGGCCACAGTGATGCAGAACGTCAAGGTCCTGGCCATCGACCAGTCCACCCGCGTCGGCGACGACGCCCAGGCCGTGGTCGGGGCGACCGCCACCCTGGAGGTCCGCCCCCAAGACGCCGTGCTTCTGGCCCAGGCCAAGTCCGAGGGCGAACTGTCCCTGTCGCTGCGCTCCTACGCCGATACGGCGGGGCCGTCCGGCGCGACCCGCGCGCCCCAGGCGGCGGCCCTGACGCGCAACGTGCGGGTCTATCGCGGCGGGACGCCTGAAACCGTGGTGACGCCGTGAGAGCCTCGATCCTGTCCAAGGCCGTCCTGATCACGGTCGCCGCCGCCGGCCTGGTCCTGGCGCCGGCCGCCGGAACGGCCCAGACGCGCGCCGCCGTGTCGATGGGGACGGCGCCGCGGCTGATCAACCTGCCGCGCGGCACCTCCTTCGCCGTGGATCTGCCGGCCGACGCCCGTGACGTGATCGTCTCCAATCCGCAGGTGGCCGAGGCCATGCTGCATTCGCCGCGCCGGATCACCGTGATCGGGATCGCGCCGGGTGAGACCGACGCCGTCTTCCTGGACGCCGCCGGCCGCACCATTCTGAGCCTGCGCGTCCGGGTCGATGCGGGCGTCAGCGCCCTGCAGGACACCCTCAGCCGCGTGGCCCCCGGCGGCGGCATCCACGCCGAGGCCGTCAACGACAGCGTCATACTGACCGGAACGGCGGACAGCCCGGCCCAGGCGGCCCAGGCGGCCCAGGTCGCCCGCGCCTTCGTTTCGGCCCCGGAAAAGGTGATCAATATGATCAGCGTCTCCGGCTCGGACCAGGTGACGCTGAAGGTGCGCGTGGTCGAGGTGCAGCGCAGCAGCCTGAAGCAACTGGGTTTCAACGCCGACATCCTGAAGGGCTCGGGCATCCACTCCTACGGCTTCAGTCGGCCGAACACCTATGGAGTGAACGGGGCGGCGGCCGGGGGCGGCGGCCTCTGTTACAATCAGACGGGCGGTCGGACGACGAACGGGACCAGCACGGTCTCCAGCGGCAGTCAGACGAGCGCCGGCTCGAACGCCAGCGCCTCCCAGACCTGGACGGGCGCCCCCTTCCCGACAACGGTTACGGTCACCGACGTCAACGGCAATCTGGTTCAGGTCCCTGGAACGGCCCTGGCCCAGGCGTCGACCGGCTCCTCGAGCGCGGCCTCGGTCTCGAACGCCATCCAGGATATCGCCTCCACCGCCTTCCGCACCATGACGGGCACGAACGCCACCGGCTGTCTGGAGGCGTTCGAGCGGGTCGGTCTGGCCCGGACCCTGGCCGAGCCCAATCTGACGTCGGTGAACGGCGAATCCGCAAACTTCCTGGCCGGGGGCGAGTTTCCCCTGCCGACCGGGCGGGATCGGGACGGCAACATCACCGTGACCTATAAGCCCTACGGCGTGGGCCTGGCCTTCCGGCCCATCGTCCTGTCGGGCGGCCGCATCTCGCTTCAGGTCAAGGTCGAGGTGTCCGAACTGACCGAACAGGGCGGGTTCACCATCGGCGCCGGCACGGCCTCGTCCATCACCCTGCCGGGCCTGACCGTCCGACGCAGCGAAAACACGGTCGAACTGCCGTCAGGCGGCGCGATGATGATCGCCGGCCTGTTGCAGGAAAGCACGAGGCAGGCGGTCGATTCCCTGCCCGGCATGACCAATCTGCCGGTGCTGGGCTCCCTGTTCCGCTCGCGCGACTATCTGAACGGCGAGACCGAGCTGGTCGTCATCGTCGAGCCCTATATCGTCAGTCCGACCTCGCCGGATCGGATGCAGACCCCTGCCGACGGCCTGCGGATCGCCACGGATTCCCAGACCATCCTGTTCGGACAGCTGAACCAGGTCTATGGCGCGCCCGCTCCCGGACCGGCCGGTTCAGGCGCCGCCTGGCAGGGCGCCGTCGGCTATGTGATCGAGTGAGCTCATGACCCGTCTCTCGTTCTTGCCTCTCGCCCTGTTGGCCGGCGCGGCGCTCGGCCTCTCCGCCTGCGTCGGCGGCCCGGCCAGCCTGGGCGGTGAACCGCCCCTGACGCCGGCCTCCCGCTATGCGCTCCAGGTGGAGACCGGCCTGGACCGGATCGCCCTCGCCGTTCACGACGACGGCCTTTCGGCCAATCAGAACGCCGCCCTAGCCGCCCTGGTCGAACGGTTCGCCGCCGTCGGCGCCGGTTCTATCGTGATCGAGGCGCCGGCCGGGGACGATCCGGTCGCCGCCCAGACCGCCTACGCCGTGCGCGACGCCCTGACGCGCCTCGGTGTGGGTGGAGACCGGCTTCGCATCGTCGGCTACGACGGACCCAATCCGCGCGCGCCGGTCCTGGTCGGTTTCGAGACGGTCCAGGCGGCCGTGCCCCGCTGCGGAACGGCCTGGGGCAATCTGAGCCGGACCGGGGACAACAGGTCCTCGTCCAACTTCGGCTGCGCGGTCAACGCCAATCTGGCGGCCCAGATCGCCGACCCGCGCGACATTGCAGGGCCGCGCGCCATGACCCCCGCCTCGGCCGGGCGGCGCACGGTGGTGTTCGACAAATACGCCGCCGGCGAGCAGACCGCCGCACCCCAGGAGACGCTGGTGGAGAGCGCGCGCATTTCGACGGCGGTGGACTGAGCCTGATGAACCCCGCCGCGCCTCGCCCCTTCGACGCCCTGGACGACGGTTTCGACGTCGACATGGACTTTTCCGAGCCGTCCGCCTTCCCGACGTCGGACGCTCGATCGGCTGCCTTCCTGAGCGCCGGCGCCCATCCGGGCCAGCCGGCGCCCCCCGGCGGGGGTTCGCCCCAGGCCCCCGCGCCCTCCAGCTTCAATCCTGTCGGCGAGATGGTGGCCAGGGCGCAGTCGACGCTTGCGCCCGCGCCTGCGGCGACGCCCCATTCGGCGCCCGCTCTGGCGCCCATGATGTCGGCCGAGACCAGCCTGGCGCCCCTCGGCGCCATCGGCGAGGTGTCGGTGCCCCGCATCGCCATCCATGTTTTCGCCGAACGTCAGGACACCCTGGCCGCAGCCGAGCGCGGGGCCCAGGACCGGCGCCTGTCGCGCGCCACCACCCAGATCCGCATCGGCGGGGTCATGGGGGCAGTCGAGACCTATCGCCATGAGCCGACCCCGCCCCTGATCATCGTCGAATGCCTGAAGGACCCCCAGACCCTGCTGTGGGAGGTGGATCAGCTGGCCGAGGTCTGCGACACCGGCACCAAGGTGGTGGTGATCGGGGCGACCAACGACATCCTTCTGTTCCGCGAACTGATGCGGCGCGGCGTCAGCGAATATCTGGTCGCCCCCCTTCAGCCGTTGCAGCTGATCGCGGCGATCGGCGGCCTGTTCAACGACCCGGCCCAGCCCTTCGTCGGCCGCTCCATCGCCTTCGTCGGCGCGCGCGGTGGGGCGGGGGCCTCGGCCGTGGCGCACAACACCGCCTACGCCATTTCCGAGCGGATCGGGGCCAATACGGTCATCGTCGACTATGATCTGCCGTTCGGCACGGCCGGACTGGACTTCAACCAGGATCCGCTGAACGGGGTGGTCGACGCCCTGGGCCAGCCGGACCGGCTGGATGCGACCCTTCTGGACCGGATGATGGTCCGCTGCACCGACAAGCTGAGCCTGTTCGCCGCGCCCGCGACCCTGGACACCGATTGGGACATCTCCACCGAGGCGTTCGAAGAGGTCACGACCCGCATCCGCGCCACCGCCCCCTTCGTCATTCTGGACCTGCCCCATCTGTGGTCGCCCTGGATGCGCCGCACCCTGATCAGCGCCGACGAAGTGGTGGTGGTGGCGACCCCCGATCTGGCGGCCCTGCGCAACGCCAAGAACATGATCGACCTGATCCGTCAGGGGCGGCCCAACGACGCTCCGCCGCGTCTGGTGCTGAATCAGGTCGGGGTGCCGGGCCGACCGGAAATTCCGGCCAAGGATTTCGGCGCCGCCCTGGGCGTCCATCCCAGTCTGATCATCCCGTTCGACGCCAAGACCTTCGGGGCGGCGGCCAACAACGGCCAGATGATCCTGGACGCCGGCGCCAAGACCAAGGCGGCCGAAGCCTTCCAGACCCTGGCCCAGATCGTCTCGCGCCGAGAGCTGCCGGCTGCGGCCGCAGGCAAGCCCGTCAAGGCGGCGCGACCCGCCGAGGAGGACAGGGCGTCCAAATCCCTGTTCGGCTCTCTGTTCAAGAAACGCTGACGGATGTTCGGCAAACGCACAGGTCAACCCGGCGTCGGCGCGGCGCCCCTGCGCGAGGCGCCCTCTGCCGCGCCGCCCGCAGCCACGGGTTTCGACGCGCCCCTGCGTCAGCCGACGCCCGGCGTCCAGACCGAGGCCTTCGCCTTCGGCGGGGCTGACGAGCAGGCCGGGGCCGGGCGCGGTTTCGGCGGAATGGACCAGGCCTGGGCCGCTCCGCCCAAGCCGGACCGGCTGGACGCCCTGGCGGCCCGACCTTCATCCCCGTCCGAGGCGCCCCCGCCCCCGTCGGGGGGCAAGGCTGCAGGGCCCCGGCCGACCGCCGGTTTCGAACAGTTGAAGAAGGCCCAGGCGGTCGCCGAGATCGTCCGGGAACAGAGCGACTATTATCACGCCACGAAGACCACCATCTTCAATGCGTTGATGAACACCATCGATCTGGCCAACCTGGCTCAGCTCGACAACAAGACGGCGTCGGAAGAGATCCGCGACATCGTCGCCGAACTGGTGGCGATCAAGAACGTCTCCATGTCGGTGGCCGAGCAGGAGCACCTGGTCCAGGACATCGTCAATGACGTCCTGGGCTATGGCCCGCTGGAGCCGCTGCTGGCGCGCGACGACATCGCCGACATCATGGTCAACGGCGCCGGCCGGGTCTTCATCGAAGTGGGGGGCAAGGTCCAGCTGACCAATGTCCGCTTCCGCGACAACGCCCAGCTGATGAACATCTGCCAGCGGATCGTCTCTCAGGTCGGTCGCCGCGTCGATGAATCCAGCCCCATCTGCGACGCTCGCCTGCCCGACGGCTCGCGCGTCAACGTCATCGCTCCGCCCCTGGCGATCGACGGACCGACCCTGACGATCCGGAAGTTCAAGAAGGACAAGCTGACGATGAAGAATCTGGTGGAGTACGCCTCCATCAGTCCCGAGGGGGCGCGCGTCCTCGGCGTCATCGGCGCTTCACGCTGCAATCTGGTCATCTCGGGCGGCACCGGCTCGGGCAAGACGACCCTGCTGAACACCCTGACCGCCTTCATCGACCCGACCGAGCGGGTCATCACCTGCGAAGACGCCGCCGAACTGCAACTCCAGCAGCCGCACGTCGTGCGCCTGGAGACCCGGCCGCCCAATCTGGAGGGCCAGGGCCAGATCACCATGCGGGACCTGGTCAAGAACTGTCTGCGGATGCGCCCCGAACGGATCATCGTCGGCGAGGTGCGCGGGCCCGAGGCCTTCGACCTGCTCCAGGCCATGAACACCGGCCACGACGGCTCGATGGGCACGCTGCACGCCAACTCCCCGCGCGAAGCCATCAGCCGGATGGAGTCGATGATCACCATGGGCGGCTACGGCCTGCCGTCCAGGACCATCCGAGAGATGATCGTCGGCTCGGTCGACGTCATCATCCAGGCCGCCCGCCTGCGCGACGGCTCGCGCCGCATCACCCACATCACCGAGGTCGTGGGCCTGGAAGGCGATGTGATCGTGACCCAGGACCTGTTCGTCTACGACATCACCGGCGAGGACGAGCACGGCAAGATCGTCGGCCGCCACCGCTCCACCGGCATCGCGCGTCCCCGCTTCTGGGACCGCGCCCGCTACTATGGGCTGGAGCGCGAGCTGGCCGACGCCCTCGACGCGGCGGAGTAGGGGCATGCTGCCGATTCTCGCCGCTGTTCTGGCCTTCATCACCATCGGCGGCCTGGGCTGGGTCTTCGTCGGTGGAGACGATTCCTCGAGCCAGGCCCTGAAGCGGGCCAACAAGCTGGGCGAGACCAAGCGAAACGCCGCCACGGCGCGCAGGGCGGCGGCCGCGGCCAGCACGCCCGAGGCCCGCCGCAAACAGATCGCCGAACAGTTGAAAGAGGCCGATCGCCGCGAGCGCAAGGCCCGCGCCACCATGTCAGTGCGGCTGAAACAGGCGGGCCTGAGCATAGGCGTGCGGACCTTCTACATCGTCAGCGCCGTCGCCGGCGGGATCGCGGCCCTGCTGGGCCTGGTGTTCGGGCTGCACGTCATTCTGGCGCTCGGTCTGGGCGTGGGGGTGGCGCTGGGCCTGCCGCGCTGGATCGTCAGCTTCCTGGCCAAGGGCCGGATGAAGAAATTCTCCCTGGAGTTCCCCAACGCCGTCGATGTCATCGTGCGGGGCATCAAGTCCGGCCTGCCGGTCCACGAGTGTTTCAAGATCATCGCCCGCGAAAGCCCGGCGCCCCTGGGGCCCGAGTTCAAGCTGCTGGTCGAGGGCCTGGGGGTCGGCATGACGCTGGAACAGGGGCTGGAGCGGATGTACGAGCGCATGCCGTCGCCGGAGCTGCGCTTCTTCACCATCGTCATCGCCATCCAGCAGAAGACCGGCGGCAATCTGGCCGAGGCCCTGGGCAATCTGTCGGCGGTTCTGCGCGCCCGCCGGATGATGGCCGAAAAGGTCAAGGCCATGTCGTCCGAAGCCCTGGCTTCGGCCGGGATCATCGGCTCCCTGCCGCCGGCCGTCATGGCCATGGTGATGTTCACCAGTCCCGGCTACATGATGTCCCTGTTCACCGACATCCGCGGCAACGCCCTGTTGCTGCTGGCGGGGGTTCTGATGGGACTGGGCGTCTTCGTCATGAAGCGCATGATCTCGTTCAAGATCTGAGGCGGGGACATGGACGGTTTCATTCGCTTCATCACCGACCCGCAAAACCTGCTCAGCATAGGGGTGGGGGTGCTGGTCTTCGCCACCGTCCTGACCCTGCTGTCTTCCATGACCCGGGGCGTTCAGCTGGACAAGCGGATGAAGGCGGTTTCGGAGCGCCGCGACGACCTGAAGCGTCGCTCACGCGCTGCGATCCAGTCGGGCCAGGGCGCGCTGCGCCACAGCGATGACGAGGGCTTCAAGAAGCTGCTCGTCGACCGGCTGAACCTGACCAAGCTGCTGGAAGACCCGAAGGTCGCCGACCAGATGGCCCAAGCCGGCTATCGCGGTCCGCGTCCCTTGACCACCTTCTACTTCTTCCGCTTCGCCTCGCCCTTCCTGTTCCTGGCGGTGGCGGTCTTCTATCTGTTCGTGCTCAAGATCGTCGACTGGCCGACGATGAACAAGATCAGCGCCTGTATGGGCGCCGTGGTCGCCGGCTTCTATGCGCCGAACCTCTATGTGAAGAACCGCATCGCCAAACGCCGGGCCTCGATCATGCTGGCCTTTCCCGACGCCCTGGACCTGCTGCTGATCTGCGTCGAGGCGGGCATGTCGATTGAGGCGGCCGTCAACAAGGTCAGCCAGGAGATCGGCTCCTCCTCGATCGAACTGGCCGAGGAACTGTCCCTGCTGTCGGCCGAGCTCAGCTATCTGCCGGACCGCCGCATGGCCTATGAGAACCTGGGCCGGCGCACCAACCATCCAGGCGTCAAGTCGGTGGCGGTCGCCATGACCCAGGCCGAGACCTACGGCACGCCCCTGTCCTCGGCCCTGCGCGTCATGGCCAAGGAGAACCGCGAACTGCGCCTGTCGGCGGCGGAGAAGAAGGCTGCGGCCCTGCCGGCCCAGCTGACGGTGCCGATGATCCTGTTCTTCCTGCCGGTCCTGTTCATCGTCATCCTGGGCCCGGCGATCCTGAACATCATGGACACCATGGCCAAGGGCTGAAGCGTCAGCCTTCTGCGGCGGCCTTCAATCCGTCGACGATGGCCTGGTGCGCCTCGCGCAGGGCGTTTCTGTGCTTGTCGTGAAACAGTTCGCCGCGCAGGCCCGCGAACTTGTGGCCAGACGAGACGATGCAGCGCCCCTTCTCCAGCTCCTCGATGTCGATGTAGCGCAGGGTGCGGAACAGAAAGCCCCGGTTCTCGGTCCAGACCAGCCGCACATAGGGCCGCCATTCCGCAACCCGGGCCGCCGCCCGCCGCTCGCCCTGGCCGGGAAAGGCCTCGGTGATCGTCAGCTGGCCGCCAAAGGCGATGGCGCCCTCCACATCGGTCTCGTGCGGATTCCAGCGGTTCCAGCCGGGCAGGTCCGAGACCAGCTCCCAGAGCCGGTCAGAGGTCGCCTGCACCCCGGCGCGTCGTTCGATCTTGGCGTCTTCCATGGCGCCGATCTGACACGGCTGGACGGCGGAAGGAAGACGTCTCAGTCGGGAACGACCATCTTCAGCCGCCGCCCGTCGTCCAGCCCCAACCGCGTCTTGACCTCGAACAGGTCGGCGCCGGCCGGAATGATCAGCAGCTTCTTGGGCTGGGCGGCGTTGACCGCGACGACGGCGCCCTTGGGACAGATGTCGAAACAGTCGGCGCTGGTGACGGTCAGCGCCCCCTTGCGCCCCTTCTTGCCCTTCTTCAGGTGCAGATATTTCCGCAGGGCCTTCTTCAGGGTCAGGTCCCCGTCCGGCCCGAAACCGCCGTCCAGCTTCTTGGAGCATTTGCGGCAGACCAGGACCACATCCTTCCACTCGGTCTTTGCGCTCTTGAACTCTTCGACGGCCATGATTCGAGTGTCGCCGAGCGATGGTCGTTGCACAAGCGGAATGGGTTCGTCGTCTCCTCCCCGCCTAGCGGGGAGGTGGCGCGGCGCTTCTTCAGCGCCGTGACGGAGGGGCTGCTGACCCGGACTCGGTGCGGCGGACAGGCCCCTCCACCGCTTCGCGATCCCTCCCCGCAGAGCGGGGAGGAGACGGATATGACTACAACCGCTCGAACACCGTCTCGATCACCCGGCGATAGACGGCCGTCAGCGCCTCCAGCTCCGCTGTCGGCACCCGTTCGTCGATCTGGTGCATGGTCTGGCCGACCAGGCCTAGCTCCAGCACCGGGCACAGGGCGCGGATGAAGCGGGCGTCGGAAGTGCCGCCGGTGGTCGAGGCTTCGGGGCGGCGCCCCAGCTGGGCCTCGACGGCGTCCTGCACCGCCTCCACGAAGACCCCCGGCTCGGTCAGGAAGGCCTCGCCGGAACACAGGTGCTCCAGAGTGATCTGCAGCCCGGTCTCGGCCTGCATGGCCCCGGCCTCGCGGTTCAGCCAGTCGATCAAGGCATCGCCCGTATGGCTGGGGTTGAAGCGGATGTTCAGCCGCGCCCTGGCCTCGGCCGGAATGATGTTGGTCGCCGGATTGCCGATATCGATCGTGGTGATCTCCAGGTTCGACGGCGGGAAGCCTTCGTATCCCTCGTCCAGCACATGGTCGTTCAGCCGGCTCATCAGCCGGGCGATCACCGGGGCCGGATTGGCCGCCCGCTCCGGATAGGCGACGTGGCCCTGTTTGCCCGTGACGGTGATCCAACTGTTCAGCGAGCCGCGCCGCCCGACCTTGATCATGTCGCCCAGGTGCTGCGACGACGAGGGCTCGCCCACGATACAGGCGTCGATCACCTCGCCCTCGGCCGCCAGGGTCTCGACCACCCGTTTAGTGCCGTGAAGCGCCGGGCCTTCCTCGTCCCCGGTGATCAGGAAGGAGAGGGAGCCCTTCGGCTCGCCTTCCGCCAGCACCTGGGACACGGCGGCGACCCAGGCGGCGATCCCGCCCTTCATGTCCACCGCGCCCCGGCCGTACAGCAGGCCGTCCCTGACCTCGGCGTTGAAGGGCTGGGCCGACCACTGATCGGACGGACCGGTCGGCACCACGTCCGTATGGCCGGCGAAGCACAGATTGGGCGAGGCGGTTCCGCGCCGGGCGTACAGGTTCTCGATCCGCGCATGGACCCCTTCGCCCCCCGGTCCCTCGAAGGCCAGGCGCCGGCAGTGGAAGCCCAGGGCCGTCAGATGGCGTTCCAGCACGTCCATGGCCCCCTCGTCGGCGGGGGTGACGGATGGAATACGGATCAGGTCGCGGGTCAGTTCGACAGGATCGATCACAGGAGTTGATGCGCGGCTCATGCGCCTATGCTTTAGGGACATCGCGCAACGGGGAGAAGGCCCATGCCCAAGATCGATATCGACGCCGCGCCCAGAGGCGACGGCACGACCTATCCGGACGAATTCGCCGGCCCCTGTCTGTCGCGCCGCCGCTGGAAGCTGGGCGATGCGGCGGGCCTGACCCAGTTCGGCGTCAACCTGCTGCGCCTGCCCGACGGCGCCTGGTCCAGCCAGCGCCACTGGCACGAGGCCGAAGACGAGTTCGTCATGGTGGTCGAGGGCGAGGTCGTCCTGGTCGAGGAGGACGGCGAGACGGTTCTGCGCCCCGGCGACTGCGCCGGCTTCAAGGCCGGCGTCGCCAACGGACACAGGCTCGAGAACCGATCCGGCCGCGAGGCGGTTCTGCTGGAGGTCGGCACGCGCAGCCCGACCGTCACCCCTTGCGACTACCCCGACATCGACATGGTCCTGCCCGCGGGCGCGGACCGCTATTTCCACCGCGACGGTTCGCCCTATCCGAAGTTCCCCAGACGCACGTGAGCACCGAAACCCTCGACACCGCCCCCGCCGCCCCGCCGGTTCCGCCGCCTCCGCCCGAGGGCCCCGACAGTCCCTGGGGCATCCGCGATTTCCGCCTTCTGTGGTTCGGGCGCGTGGTCGCGGTTCTGGCCATCCAGATCCAGTCCTCGGCCCTGTTGTGGCAGGTCTATGAGATCGCCCGGCGCGATCATCCGATCGAACAGGCCAGTCTCTATCTGGGCCTGGTCGGCCTGTGTCAGTTCCTGCCGCTTCTGGCCTTCACCCTGCCGGCCGGGGCCATGGCCGACCGGCGCGACCGGAAACGCACCGTCTGGATTTCCATCCTGGTCGAGGCGGCCTGCGCCGGCTCCTTCCTGGCCATGGCCCTGCACGGAAACCCGCCCCTGTGGGGGCTGCTGGCGGTCGCGGCCCTGTTCGGCGCGGCGCGGGCGTTTCTGGCGCCGGCCAGCCAGGCCTTCCTGCCGATGGTGGTGGGCCGCAAGGCCCTGCCGCCCGCCATCGCCGCCCAGTCCATCGCCTTCCAGACCGGGGCCATCGCCGGGCCGGCCCTGGGCGGGGTGATCGTGGGCGTCAATGTGCCCCTGGCCTATGCGGTGTCGCTGGGGATGTTCCTCTTGGCCGTCGCCGCCTTCATCCTGATCCGCACCAGCGGCAAGCCGGCGCCCCAAGCCAATCCGCTGTCGCCGATCGACGCGGTCAAGGAGGGGCTGGCCTATGTGTGGAAGACCAAGATCGTGCTCGGCGCCATTTCGCTGGACCTGGTCGTGGTCCTGCTGGCGGGGGTCGCGCTTCTGACGCCGATCTTCGCCCGCGACATCCTTCATGTCGGCCCCCAGGGCTTCGGCCTGCTGCGGGCGGCCTTCGGCGTCGGCGCCATGGGCATGGCCATCTATCTGAGCCGCTTCCCGATCCGACGGAACGGCGGGCGCTGGATGTTCTCGGCCGTGGCGGTGTTCGGCCTGTGCACCCTGACCTTCGGCCTGTCCAAGATCGTCTGGCTGTCCGGCCTGGCCCTGCTGATCGGCGGGGCGGCGGACATGATCAGCGTCAATGTGCGCCAGACCCTGATCCAGCTGGCCACGCCCGACCATATGCGCGGCCGGGTCTCGTCGGTCTCCATGCTGTTCATCGGCGCCTCGAACGAACTGGGCGAGGCCTATTCCGGCGTCATGGTGCGGATGCTGGGCGCGGTGGGAGCCGCAGTCTTCGGCGGCTTCGGCGCCCTGGCCGCGACCGGCGCCTGGTCGGCCATGTTCCCGGGGCTGAGGAGGGCGGATCGGCTGACGTGAGCTCAGAGTGCTGGTGAATAGTGCTAGTGAGCTTCAAGGCCGGGTCTATCCGCTCGCCCTCGCTCACCAGCACTATTCACTAGCACCAGAATCGCGGACCTGAGGCCTCACCACCCCCTGAAATGCTTCGACAGCTTCAGGCCCTGGTTTTGATAGTGGCTGCCGCTCTCGCCATACAGGCGCACAGGGCGCTCCGTCAGGGGTTCATAGACCAGGCGGGCGACGATCTGGCCGTGTTCCAGGAGGAAGGGGGTGTCGTGGGTGCGGACCTCCAGCACCCCTTTGGACCCGGCACCGTGCGCCTCGTCCGTGCCGAAGCCGGGGTCGAAGAAGCCGGCGTAGTGGACGCGGAACTCGCCCACCGACGGGTCGATGGGGGTCATCTCGGCGGCCTGGTCGACCGGGATTTCGACGTCGTCGGACGAGGCCAGGATGTAGAACTCGCCCGGATCCAGCAGCAGTTCGCCGCGCCGCAGGGTCAGCGGCTCCCAGAAGTCGCGCGGGTCGTGGCCGTCGATATGGTCCAGATCCACAACGCCCGCATGGCGCCGCCCGCGGAATCCGACGATGTCGCCGCCCTGCAGATCGACGCCGACCGAGCGGGTCTCCAGCTTGGGCGGATCGCCGGCCTTCAGCCTGAGTTGGTTCAGCCGGGTGCCGGGGCGGACCAGGATGGAGAAGGTCTGGGGCGCGACCTCCAGATAGAGGGGGCCGTCATAGCCCTCGGCCACATCGTCGAAACTGGCGCCCTGGTCGGTCAGCAGGCGCACGAAGACGTCCACCCGGCCGGTCGAGGACTTGGGATTGGCCCGGGCGATCAGGCCCTTGGGCAGGTTCAGCCGCTCCTGAAGGCGCACGATGTAGACGCAGCCCTTTTCCAGCACGACGCCGGCGTCGGTGATCTCGATCCGGTGCATGGCCACGTCGGCGATCCGTTCCTCGACCTTGCGCCGGCCGGGCAGGAAGGAGGCGCGCACGCGCCAGGCCTGGTCCGAAAGTCGCAGATCCAGGCTGGCGGGCTGAACCTGGTCATGATCGAAGGGGGTGTCGGACGTGATGGCGCCGGCGGCGATCAGGGTCTCGATGGACTGGGCGGGCAGGATGCCGGGACGGGGCGCTTGGAAGGAACTCATGGCGTCAGTCTCACACGGTTTTCGCGACCTGTCGCCAAGTCGCGCTTGCGGCCCGCGCGCGGCGGGGCGAGCATATAGCCCATGCACGATGGTCCTGCCTATACCGCCGAAACGAACGGCATACTGATCCGGGTCCGGCCCTCCTACCTGGCGGGCCAGTCGGACCCGGACGAGGGTCGCTGGGTCTGGGCCTATCAGGTCGAGATCGTGAACCTGAGCGGGACGACGGTCCAGCTGATGGCGCGCCGCTGGACCATCACCGACGGCCACGGCCATGTCGAGGAGGTGCGCGGGCCGGGCGTGGTCGGCGAACAGCCGGTCATCGAGCCGGGCGGCAGCTATGCCTACGCCTCGGGTTGTCCCCTGCCGACCGACAGCGGGTCCATGGTCGGGGCCTATTATATGACCGACGCCGAGGGGCGCAGTTTCGAGGTCGAGATCCCGGCCTTCTCGCTGGACACGCCCGGTGCAAGACGGGTGTTGAACTGAGCGAAAGCGGATGGGGCTGCGTCAACCCGGATGAACCGCAGCCCCGCCCCCTAGAGTCTCGCCGACCGCTTGCGCGACCGGCGAGGGGGAGGTCGGCTCCATAAGGAGCATCTGTGACGCGGGCATGACCCGCTTCATTTTAGTGCGCTATGTTCGCGACGCGGTCGCTCACGACTTGAGCGCAGAGCGCCGCAGCCGCGCGGCGCTCAAGTCGCGCGAAGCGCGGTAGCGCCTACGAGCATGTCGCCCTTAGATGTAGCGCCGCAGGCTGCGGGCCAGGTCGGACGAGCCGTCCTTGCCGCGCTTGACCTGGGGTTGGTAGGCGACGCGGGCGTGTTCGACGCAATAGACGCCTTCCGAGGCGCGGCGGCCGCAGAAGCTGAACTCGCGCGACGACGGATCGCCGATCGGCCATTTGCACATATGGGCGCCCAGGGTCATGACCGTGGCCGTGCCGGGCAGGTCCGGGATCGGGGCGGGCGCCGGGGCGGCCGGTTGAACCGCCTTGGGCTGGACGACTTCCAGGCGACGCGGGGCCGCCGGTTGGGCGGCCGTCGTCGCGGCCGGGGCGGCAGGGCGG
>NZ_JBWKZJ010000009.1:71159-101723 GCF_059424365.1 Brevundimonas sp. GW456-12-10-14-LB3 | reverse complement strand
GCCGCCCCCGCCGCCGGTTCCGCAAAAGCCGGCCGAGCGTCAGTTCGTGGTCTATTTCGACTGGGATCGCTCGGACCTGACGGCTGAGGCTCGCTCGGTGGTCGCTCAGGCCGCCAACTACGCCAAGTCGGGCCGTCCGACCCGCGTCCTGATCGTCGGCTACACCGACACCTCGGGCTCGGCCGCCTATAACCTCGGCCTGTCGAACCGTCGTTCGCGCACCGTCGCGGACGCTCTGGTCGCCCAAGGCGTCAACGGTGGCGTCATCGCCCTGGACGGCAAGGGTGAAACCGCCCTGGCCAAGCCCACCGCCGACGGCGTGCGCGAACCGCTCAACCGTCGCGCCACCATCGACATCAACTTCTAAGACAGGCAAGATTCGGTCTGACATCGTCAGATCGGGTCTCGTTCTTGGAAGTCTGTCAGCGTAAAGTTGGAGAGCCGGCGCCTTGCATTCCGGGCGTCGGCTTCTTCGTGCGCCTGCCTCAGCCGCCCCCGCATTTTTCCCATCGCTCAGCTTTAGTGGGTTGATCCCTCTGCGGCTAAGCGCGACAAAGCCATCGAACAAATTCTCTTGCGCCAGATGTTCTGATCGGAGAGGTGAAGCGACCTGGCGTTGTATGGATCGCCAGGCCGGACGGCGTGGAACCCCTTAGATGGTCGATTTAAGACACTCCAATCGAACCTTCTTGGGCCGGCGGCGCAGGCGCTACCGGCTTCGCGGAGAGGTCATGAGCGCGCCTCGACCTCAGCTTCGCCTTCGCACCCCCACGCCGCAGCGGGCGGCCGAAATCGCCGTCTTCCCTTCGTCTCAAAAAAACGGTGCGGAGGCCGGGCCAGGTCGCGCGATCCAAAGCTTGGATGGTCGGAGATTCCTTATCGTCTCGGCGCCGTTCGGGCCGTTCGGCGTCGCCTTGGCGCGGACTCTCGAAGCCCGCGGCGCGACCGTCCAGCGAATGATCTTCAATGCGGGCGACGCCTTGAACTGGCCGCGAGCGGGGGGAAGGGTGTTCAAACACTCCGCCCAGGTCTGGGCTTCGCGACTGGCGGAACTGACGGCCGATTTCACCGATCTTCTGCTGTTCGGCGAGGGCGGCCCTTACAATCGCGCGGTTCTGTCTGCGGCGGAAGGACTTGGGCCACGCGTTTGGGTGTTGGAGAACGGCTATTTCCGCCCGGACTGGATCACCGTCGAACAGAACGGCGTGAACGCCTCAAGCGGCCTGCCGCGTTTCAAGGACGGCTATCCGGAGCCGGCGCCGCTTTTGCCCGATCCGAAACCCGTGGGGCGGATCCTGCCGCACCATGTGGTCAACATCACCGCCTATCATGTGGCTCAGGCCGTGGGGGGCTTTCTCTTTCCGCGCCACGCCAGCCACTATACCGCCTCTCCGCTCAGCCAGTGCCTGGGTCACGTCCGGCGATATTTCGGTCTGGCCCTTCAGTCGCCGTCACGCAACGATGTGGAGGTGATTGCGGCGCGGGGCCCCTTCTTCATCGCCTGTCTTCAGCGGGAGGGCGACGCCCAGCTGCTGCGCTATTCCCGCTATGCCGACAATACGGCCTTCCTCGCGGAGGTGATGACCAGTTTCGCCGTCCATGCGCCCAAGGCGGCGCGGCTGGTGATCAAGAACCACCCTCTGGACCCGGGCCTGATCGATCTGGAAGCCGTCACGCGGCGCCTGGTCATCGAGCGGGAGCTGCAAGGCCGGGTCGATTTCATCGACGGCGGAAACCTGGCCCAGCTGTGCCGCGCCTCTCAGGGCATGGTGGTCAACAACTCTTCCGCCGCGCTTTCGGCCCTGGGGTTCCAGACGCCGGTCAAGGTGCTGGGCGACGCCTTCTTCAACTTCGACGGTCTGACGGATCAGCAGGCGTTGAACGACTTCTGGTCTAAACCCCAGGCCCCGGATCCTGCTCTGTTCGTCCGGTTCCGCGCCCATGTGATCGCCCAGAGTCAGGTCAACGGCAATTTCCACGAGCCGCGCGCCATTCGGCGCACCGCCGAGGGCGTAGCGGACGTGTTCGAGCGGGTTTCCTGACTCCCGCAACTGTTGCCGCTGCGCCACGGCGTGGCCCTGTCACGACTCTGTCACATATCTGTCGTCTCAGGTTTCAAGAGCGGACGTAGAGGGGGCTGGATTTCGACAGGCGACCCCGCCTGCCGCTCCTTGGCCACGTTCGGCCTCCATCTGGGGATAGATGTAATGATCAACCGTAAGCGCCTCTTCTGGGCGACAACCGCGATCGTCGGCACCCTGGCCGGCGCCAGCGCCGCCGCTGCTCAATCGACCGGTACGGAAGCGACCGAACTGGACCAAGTGGTCGTCACGGGCCAGCGCGGCCCTCGCTCCATCGACGGCGCGATCGTGGCGGAGACTGTGTCGAAGTCGCGAGCTTCGGTCACGGAAGAATACATCTCGACCCAGGCGCCGGGTCAAACGATCCTGAACTCGATCAACCTGCTGCCGGGCGTGAACTTCACCAATAACGATGCTTTCGGCTCCTCGGGCGGCGATCTGACGATCCGCGGCTTCGATTCGGCCCGTATCTCGCTGACGCAGGACGGCGTGCCGCTGAACGACACCGGCAACTACGCCATCTACTCCAACCAGCAGCTGGATCCCGAACTGATCAGCCGCGCCACGGTCAACCTTGGCACCACCGACGTCGACAGCCCCACCGCCTCGGCGACCGGCGGCACGGTCAACTATTCCACCCGTCGTCCGGAAGAAAAGTTCGGCGTCATCCTGCAGCCCTCGATCGGTGAAACCGGCTATCGCCGCTTCTTCGGTCTGGTCGACACGGGCGCCTTCGGCCCGTGGGGCACGACCGCCTGGTTCTCGGCTTCGAAGACCGCGTATGACCATTTCATCGGCGCCGGCGGCGTCGACAAGACCCAATACAATGCGCGCATCTACCAGCCGCTCGGCGACAACGGCGATTTCCTTTCGCTGACCGCCAACTACAACGAAAACCGCAACAGCTTCATCGCCCGCAAGACGCTGCAACAGTTCAACGACGGGGTCGCTTACAACTCCGGGAACACCCTGCCGTCCGCCCTGACGAACATCAACCCCTCGAACACGGGCAACATTCGCGGCGCCTCGCGCTTCACCCTGCGCGACAACTTGGTCCTGACGATCGACCCGTCCTTCCAGTACGTCCTGGCGCATGGTGGCGGCACTCAGACGATGAGCGAGACGGATCCGCAGCTGATCGGCAACTCTTCTGCGGCCGGCGCTGATCTAAACCGTGACGGCGTCATCAACGGCGCCACGCGCGTCACCCTGTTCCGCCCCAACATCACCAACACCCATCGTTACGCCCTGACCAGCTCGCTGATCTGGGACATCAACGACAATAATCGTCTTCGCGTCGCCTATACCTACGACAACGGTCGTCACCGCCAGACGGGCCAGTTCGGCTATATCGACGCCAACGGCAAGCCGGAGGACCCCTTCGCTGGCCGGAACGGCACGCCGGTCAAGCTCGCCGACGGCACCATACTGCGCCGCCGCGATCGCCTGTCCTACGCCAAGCTGAACCAGATCGCCGCCGAATATCGCGGCAACTTCTTCAACGACGCGATCAGTCTGGACCTGGGCGTCCGCGCGCCCTACTTCGACCGCGAGCTGAACAACTACTGCTATCAGCGCGACACCTTCAACGCCTACTGCACCACCCAGGTCGGCACCCCGGTCGCCGGCACGGACCTGGTCACCTTCCCGGCTTCGTCGATGAACAGCAGTGCGTCGAACCGCTACGGCAAGCCGCGCTCGTTCGAGAAGAGCTATGATGCGGTCCTGCCGAACGGTGGCGTGACTTGGCGCTTCGCCGACCACAACTCGGTCTATGTCAGCTACGCCGAGGGCTTCTCCGCCCCCCGCACCGATGACCTCTATGACGTTGTCGACGTGAACCCGGAGCCGGAACGCACCAAGTCCTACGACATCGGCTACCGTTATCAGGCCCCCGGCCTGATCGGTTCGATCGCCGCCTGGAAGACGGACTATTCCAACCGCATCGTCCGCACCTTCGACGAAGCCGCCGGCCTGTTCCTGACCCGCAACGTCGGCGATGTGACGCTCCAGGGCTTCGACGGCCAACTCGGCTGGTCGCCGTTCGAGAAGTTCAACATCACCGGCTCCGTGACCTACACGGACAGTGAAGTGAAGAACAACCTGCCCAACGGCGTCGTCGGCGGCGTGCCGGTCTTCATCCAGACCGCCGGCAACCAACTGGTTGAAACGCCCGAATGGCAATACGGCATGCGGGTTGCCTATTCGGTCGGTCCCTTCGACCTGGGCCTGCAGGGCAAGCGCGTCGGCGACCGCTTCTCGAACGACATCAACACTGAAGTGGCGCCGGGCTACACCACCTTCGATCTGGACGTTCGCTACAATCTGGCGAGCCTCGGCAACGGCGGCTCCTACATCCAGTTCAATGTGATCAACCTGTTCGATACGGAATATCTGGCAGACATCTCCACCTCGACCACCGGTTCGGCCAGCTACCAGCTGGGCGCCCCGCGTACGGCTATGGTGACGCTGCGGGCTTCCTTCTAAGACCGTCTGAACCCAGACAGACGAAGGGCGGTCCGTTCGCGGGCCGCCCTTTTTCTTTGGCCGCGGCCCCTGGGCGTCTGGCGCCGTTGAAGTCGGGGGCGGTTGGGGCCATATGGCGCGGCTCGCGGGTCGCCCGCCCGTCGTCGCTTCCGATCCCTGACAGGACTTCGCCGCCCATGACCCCTCCTCTCCCCGCCGAATGGGCCCCGCACCGCGCCATCTGGGTGGGCTGGCCCAGCCATGCCGAATACTGGTTCGAGCCGTTCGAACAGGCCCAGGACGAGGTCGAGGCTCTGGTGCGGGCCCTGGCCGGGCCGGGGCGCGAACGGGTGAAGCTGATGGTCGGGGCGCCGGAGCTGGCGGAGGGCGTGCGGGCGCGTTTCGCCGACGTCGCGAACGTCGAGGTGGTGGCGGGCGTGTTCGGCGACGTCTGGCTGCGCGACACCGGTCCTCTGTTCTGGGCGGGATCGAAGACGGCCGCCGCCTTCCGCTTCAACGGCTGGGGCGAGAAATATGTGATGCCGGGCGACGAGACGGTGGCCGAACAGATCGGCGTTCATTCCGGCGCGACCCTGAGCTGGAACGACTTCGTCATGGAGGGCGGGTCGCTGGATCATGACGGGGAGGGCACGGTCCTGACCACGCGCCAGTGCCTGCTGAACCCGAACCGCAACCCGTCCTGGAACCAGGACGAGGCGGTCGCGACCGCCGCCCTGGCAGCCGCCGTCGGGGCGAAAAAGGTGCTCTGGCTGGGCGACGGCCTGCTGAACGACCACACCGACGGCCATGTCGACAATCTGGCGCGTTTCGTCGCGCCGGGCGTCGTGGCCTGCCCGATCGCCTGGGGCCGCAACGATCCCAACGCCGAGGTCTATGACGCCGTGGCCCGCGACCTGTCGGTCATGACCGACGCCGCCGGCCGAAAGATCCATGTGCTGAGGATTCCGTCGCCGGGCCTGGTCCTGGACGAGGACGAGCGCCCGATCCCGGCCAGCCATATGAACTTTCTGATCGCCAATGGGGCGGTGATCGTGCCGACCTATGGCGACGATCGCGCGGCCGACATGGCCTGTCAGGCGTTGAAGGAGGCCTTCCCCGATCGCGAGATCATCCCCCTGCCGTCGAACGCCATCCTGACCGGCGGCGGCTCATTCCACTGTATCTCCCAGCAGGAGCCGGAATGAGTGGCGAGTGGCGCGTGGCGAGTGGCGAGGTTCGTCACTATCGCGACCTGCTGGTCTGGCAAAAGGCGCTGACCTGGGTCGAGCTCGTCTATGCGGCGACCTGCGAATGGCCTTCGGATGAACGCTTCGGACTGATCAGCCAGGTCAGGCGGGCTGCCGTGTCTGTGCCTTCCAACATCGCCGAAGGTTGCGCCCGGCGCTCCACGCCTGAGTTTCTGCGTTTCCTCTCCATCGCCCGAGGTTCTCTGGCGGAGGTGGAGACCCAACTGATCATCGCCCAACGCCTGACCTATCTCGATGAAGCCGCCCTGATTCGGCTGCTCGAACCCGCCGACGAAATCAGCCGAATGCTTTCCGGCCTCATCTCCAAACTCGAGGAGCGCACGAAATGACTTCCCTCGCCACTCGCCACTCGCCGCTCGCCACTTCCAGGACCATCACCGTCGCCGGCATCCAGACCTCTTACGGCGAGGACATGCAGGCCAACATCAAAAAGACCATCGACTTCGTGCGCGAGGCGGCGGCGAAGGGCGCGCAGGTGATCCTGCCGTCGGAACTGTTTCAGGGGCCGTATTTCTGCGTCTCACAGGAGGAGCACTGGTTCGCCCAGGCCTATGAGTGGCGCGAGCACCCCTGCGTCACGGCCCTGGCGCCGGTGGCCAGGGAGCTGGGCGTGGCCATACCGGTCTCGATCTTCGAAAAGGACGGGCCGCAGTATTACAATTCGCTGGTCATGCTGGACGCCGACGGCGAGGCCCTGGGCGTCTATCGCAAGAGCCATATCCCCGACGGCCCCGGCTATCAGGAGAAATATTATTTCCGGCCGGGCGATACGGGCTTCAAGGTCTGGAAGACGCGCTTCGGCAAGGTCGGGGTCGGCATCTGCTGGGACCAGTGGTTCCCCGAGGCCGCGCGGACCATGATGCTGATGGGCGCGGATGTCCTGATGTATCCGACCGCCATCGGCACCGAGCCGCACGACGCCGCCCTGCACACGGCCGAGCCGTGGCGTCGGGCCATGCAGGGCCACGCCGTGTCCAACGCCGTGCCGGTGGTCGGGGCCAATCGCATCGGCCATGAGACGGTGACCGAGGTCGGCCAGACCTTCTACGGCCATTCCTTCATCGCCGATCAGCAGGGAACGCTGGTCGAGAGCCTGGGCGCCGAGGAGGAGGGGGTGCTGGTGCACCGCTTCGACCTGGACGAACTGGACCAGTACCGCGCGGCCTGGGGCTTCTTCCGCGATCGGCGGACGGATCTCTATGGGGCGCTGACGGGCGCGAAGTAGGCGGTCCCTGATTCCGTCATCCTCGGGCTTGACCCGAGGGTGACGGAGGAGTTGGGTCGATCAGCCCCGCATCCCCTCCACCGCCTCGACCAGCCGGGTCAGGTCCGCTGGCGACGACAGCCGGTGGTCGCCGCCGTCGATCAGGTCCAGGCGGACGTCGCCGCCCGTCAGCCGCTCGATCAGTTCGACCTGATGGCGCCAGGGCACCACGTCGTCGGCCCGCCCCTGGAGGATATGGACCGGGGCGGCGATGTCGATGACGCCGTCCAGCAGCAGCCAGTTCCGCGCCTCCTCGAACATGCGACGGGTCAGGACGTATTCGCCCAGGCCCTCCTCGACGATCAGGGTCTCGCCCTCGCGCACTATGGCCTGGCGCTCGTGGTCGGCCAGGCCTGGCCACATCAGCCGTTCGGTAAAGTCCTGGGCCGGATTGATCAGGACCAGACCCTTGATCCGCTGTGGCCGCGCCAAGGCCGCCAGCAGCGAGACCCAGCCGCCCATCGACGAGCCGACCGGGATGACCGGGCCCGACAGGCTGTCGATCAGGGCGATCGCATCCTCGCGCCAGCGACCGATGGTGGCCCGGCGCCAGTCGCCGGACGACTGGCCGTGGGCGAAATGGTCGTAGCGGATGAAGCTCCAACCGCGGTCGCGCGCGGCGGCGTCCAGGGCGAGGGCCTTGGTCCCCTCCATGTCCGAACGGAAGCCGCCGATCCAAACGACGGTGGGACCGGAGCCGTTGATCCGTTTGAAGGCGAGCGTTTCGCCATCGGGGCGGGACAGGTGTTGAAGATCGTTCATGGGGCTCTTGTGCCGCGACTTTGTATGGGCGTCATCCTCCTGTTCGCGTCTTCGTCATCCTCGGGCTTGACCCGAGGATCGGGCGTGACGCACACGGACGGCTGAAGGCGGCGACAGTCGCCACTCCATCCGCAGTCTTTCGCGGCGCACCCGATCCTCGGGTCAAGCCCGAGGATGACGGTGTGAAAGGTCAGTCGTTTGTCCGCACCCCAGGTCCTGTTCGTCACCTCCAACCGCATCGGCGACTGCGTGATTTCCTCGGGCGTGATCCGAGAGATCGCGCGTCAGGTTCCGGGGGCGCAGATCACCGTCGCCTGCGGTCGCCCGCCCGCCCCCTTCTTCCGCTCGGCGCCGGGCGTGGTCCGGACCCTCGTGCTCGACAAGAAGAAGATGGCCGGTCACTGGGTCGATCTTTGGAAACAGGTCGTCGGTACGCGCTGGGACCTGGTGATCGACATTCGCGGTTCGGCCCTGGCCTATCTGATCCCGGCGAAACGGCGCATCGTTTACAACCGATCTTGGGAGACCGGCCTGCGCAAGGTCGAGATGGTGTCGCGCCTGATGGGGTCGCAGACGCCGCTCGATCCCGAAATCTTCCTGGACGACCAGGCGCGGGCCGAGGCCGCCGCCGTCATCGATCCGCAGCTGGCCGGCGGCGCCGGTCCCGGACCGATCATTGCGCTCGCCCCCATCGCCCACCAGCCGGGCAAGAGCTGGCCCGCCGACCGCTGGGGCGCCCTGGTCGAGAAGCTGAAGGCCGAGCCCCGTTTCGACGGCTGGCGCTTCATGCCCGTGGGCGGGCCGGGCGACCGGCCGCCGGCGACCCCGGCCCTGGAGGCGGCGGGGCCGCGGGGGATCGACTTCGTCGGCAAGGGCGACATCCTGGCCTCAGCCGCCGCCATCGATCGGGCCGATCTGTTCGTCGGCAATGACTCGGGCCTGATGCACGTCTCGGCGGCCCTGGGCCGCCCGACGCTGGGCCTGTTCGGGCCCACGGAATGGTGGCTGTACGGGCCCTGGGGCCCCAAGACGCGCACCGCCGCCTCGAACGAAACACGCGGTCAGTTCGCCCCGATCGAGGACCTGACGGTCGAACATGTCTTCGACGCCGTGCTGGCCCTGCGCGACGCCTATATCGCCGGAGCGCCCGCCGAGCCTTGAAAAATAGGGCTTCCTGACGCATATTGCCGGGCGAGAGGGGACCGTGGCCACAGCCGCGCCCGTCCGCTCATCACGACACACGCCTTCTTTGACCACATAAGGAAACGACGCCCATTCGCCGTCCCATGCAAGCGCCACCCGTGAAAGACGGGCCGCGTATGAACCAGGATATCCGCGCCCCTCGCGTTCTGCTCATCGACCAGAACGGGGAAAAGCAGGGCGTCATGCCCACCTCCGCCGCTTTGGAAGCCGCCGAGGAAGCCGGGCTGGATCTGGTCGAGATCGTCTCCACCTCCGAGCCGCCGGTGGCCAAGATCCTCGACTACGGCAAGCACCGTTTCCAGGAACAGAAGAAGAAGGCCGAGCAGCGCAAGCGCCAGAAGGTCGTCGAACTGAAGGAGATCAAGCTCCGTCCCAACATCGACACCCACGACTATGAGGTGAAGGCCAAGGCCATGCACCGCTTCTTCGACGAGGGCGACAAGGTGAAGGTCACCCTGCGCTTCCGCGGTCGCGAGATGGCCCACCCCGAACTGGGCATGAAGCTGCTGAACAAGGTCCAGGCCGATTTCGACGAAATCGCCAAGGTCGAGTTCGCGCCCAAGATGGAAGGCCGCCAGATGATCATGATCCTGGCCCCGCGCTGAGGGGGCCATTTCCGCAGATTGAGAAGCCCCGGCTGGAGACGGCCGGGGCTTCTTGCTGTGAGTTCGGCGCGTCTTAGCCTTGATGTGCCGGTCCCTCTTAAGGCCTGCCCCTGTCGAGGGTCGCCTGGACCCGGCCAGTCGTTCTTATCGCCGAGGCGTCTCCACAGGGGGTTCGCCCCGCCGCAAGCCGAATGCCTCTTGAGTGGGGGAAAGACAGGTGCGAGAACAACCGGTAGTTTGCTGGGGGGCGTCGTTGAATTTTTCAGCTTTTCGCAGCGGTCTTGCAGCCGCTTTCTCGATGGTCGTTCTGCTGGCCGGAGGAGCTGCGCACGCCCAGCATCCACCTGCTCCATCGATCGCCGCTTATGCCGCTCTCCCAGCCATAAGCAGGGTCAGTCTTTCCGATGACGGTTCGACGCTCGCTTATCTGCGGCGTCAGGGCGGCGCCAGCGAAGTGATTGTACAGACGGTGAATGGGGAGGTTCTCGCCGCCATCGACGTTAGTGATCGGAGGCCGGTAGGCGTGTCGTGGGCGTCGCCAGATCACGTCCTCATCAGGTCCTTGGTGTTCGAAAGTCAGCTGACCATCGGCGAATCTCTGTTGCCTCAGTTGGACATCGTCAATGTCCGGACAAAGCGAGTCGCTCGCGCTTTGCGCAGTGCGGATCGGGCCGTGGTCAACGCCGTCTATGACTATTGGCGCGGCGAGCGAGGCGGGCGACCGGTTCTATACGTTCAGGCGATGACCACCGAGCGCAACGCTTGGACACCCGACATATATCGCATCGACTTGGATACGGGGCGCGGCGTCCTGTCCTCATCAGGACTACGCGACACGCGAGGCTATTTGCTAGGCGCCGACGGCGAGGTGAAGCTGCGCATCGCCAGCGATCCCGAGACGGGCCGCATTCGCCTGAGCGTGCCTCAAGGCTCAGGGTGGCGAGAAATCTATCGTAGGACCGATCTGTTGGACGGGCCAAACGTGTGGGGCTTCGGACCGCAAGGCGACACCGTCATGGTGAGCGCGCTGGAAGACGGCGAAAATGTTCTGCTGGAGTTGGGTTTAGCCGACGGTTCCAGAAGGCGAAGAACCGATCTGCCTGCAGCGGCGGACCAAGCCATCTATGACCGCACGGGACGTTTGCTAGCCATCGGGGCGGGCGGCGACAGCAGCCAGTGGGTCTTCTTCGAGCCTAAACTCGAGGCCGCTTTCGATCTGATGCACCGAGGCTTGCCGGCTCGGCAATTAACGGTCGTTTCCTACAATTCGGATTACACCAAGTTTGTTTTTTACAGCGAGGGCGCCGGAGAAGTCGGTGACGCGGGAACCTATTACATCTACGACGCGGCGGCTCGAAGCGTCAGCGTCGTCGGGCGCGCCTATCCGGACATCCGTGGCGATCAGATCGCCTTCCAGCAGGCGATTCGATATTCCGCATCAGATGGACTGGAGATCCCGGCCTACCTCACCCTGCCGCCGGGGAAGGATGCGCGCGGTCTGCCGCTCATAGTGTTTCCACACGGCGGTCCGCAGTCGCGTGATTACCTAGGTTTTGACTGGTGGGCACAGGCGATGGCGGCGCGTGGGTACGCGGTTTTGCAACCCAACTTCCGCGGATCGGACGGTCTGGGGCAGGCCTTTTTGGAGGCGGGCTACGGCGAGTGGGGGCGGAAAATGCAGACGGACCTTTCCGACGGGGTGCGCTTCCTCGCCGGCCGTG
Organism: Brevundimonas sp. GW456-12-10-14-LB3; assembly: GCF_059424365.1. NCBI lineage: Bacteria > Pseudomonadati > Pseudomonadota > Alphaproteobacteria > Caulobacterales > Caulobacteraceae > Brevundimonas > Brevundimonas sp. GW456-12-10-14-LB3. The sequence goes on along the minus strand of NZ_JBWKZJ010000009.1, from coordinate 90,353 downwards.
GAATTATCGATCCCGAAAAGGTTTGCATCGTCGGCGCCAGCTATGGTGGTTATGCCGCTCTTGCCGGGCCGACCTTGGATCCGGGGGTGTATCGGTGCGCCGTCTCAGTGGCGGGCGTTTCCGACCTTCGCGCCATGTTGACCAGCGAGACGCGCTTGTCCGGGTCAGGGGCCGAATCTCGCAATCCGATCATCCGCTATTGGAACCGTTTCATGGGGGGCGCAGGTTCCGGCGATCGGACCCTCGATGAGCGTTCTCCGGCGCGCCAAGCGGACAGGGTGGATGCGCCTATCCTGTTGATCCACGGTCGGCGGGACACGGTGGTGCCTTACGAACAGAGCACGATCATGGCCGACGCCCTGCGCCGTGCCGGCAAGCCGGTGGAGCTGATCGCTCTGGACGGAGAAGATCATTCGCTGTCACAGGCCGAGACGCGGCTGCAGATGCTGGAGGCGACGATCCGCTTTCTCGAAGAGAACAATCCCCCGAACTAGCAAGCGGTTCATCTTCCTTCGCCCGTCGCACCAGGGTGGCGGCCGTCCGCTTCTCCAAAGGCGAGCGCCGCGCTAAGGCTTGACCATGAGCCAGACGCCGTCTTCGCCTCCCGCCGTCCGCGCGCCCGCCCTGGCGGTGCTGTTCGCGGTGGTCTTCATCAATCTGGTGGGGTTCGGGCTGGTGGTGCCGCTGCTGCCCTTCTTCGCCCAGAGCCTGAAGGGCGAGGCCTGGCAGATCACCCTGATGTTCTCGGCCTATTCCCTGGGCCAGTTCTTCGCCGAACCCTTCTGGGGGCGGCTGTCGGATCGGGTGGGGAGAAAACCTGTGCTGCTGGTGACGCTTGTGGCCAATGCGCTGGGCTATCTGATGCTGGCCTTCGTACCCAATATCTGGCTGGCCATCGCGGTCAGGCTGTTCACCGGCCTGGGGGCGGGCAATATTTCGACGGTCCAGGGCTATGTGGCCGATGTGACCCCGCCGGAACAGCGGGCGGGGCGGATGGGGCTGATCGGCGCCGCCTTCGGCCTGGGCTTCATCGTCGGGCCGGGGCTGGGCGGACTGCTGACCCAGCCGCAGCTGGGGCGGCTGGGCTATCAGTTGCCGATCTTCCTGGCCGCAGCCCTGGCGGCCCTGGCGGCCATCGGAGTGATGGTCTTTCTGCGCGAAAGCCGGGCCAAGGCCGATCCCGCGGCGGCGCGTCCAGCCTTCCTGGCGGGGTTGAAGGACGCGCGGACCAATCCGGTGGTGTCGCGGGTTCTGGTCGTCACCCTGATCTATATGGCCGGCTTCTCGGCCATGGAGAGCGTCTTCGGCCTGTGGTCCGAAAGCCGCTACGCCTGGGGTGCGCGCGAAGTGGGGCTCAGCTTCATGATCGTGGGGGTGATTTCGGTCCTGAATCAGGGCTTTCTGGCCGGGCGGCTGGCGCGCCGGTTCGGCGAGGCGCGGGTGCTGGCGGCCGGCATGCTGCTGTTCGGAAGTTCGCTGGTGCTGCAGGTCCTGGCGCCCGTCGCCTGGTTCCCGGCGACGCGGCTGGAGCTGGGCGGCCTGTCCCTGCCGGTGGTCCAGGGCTGGGTCATTCCCCTCGTCATGGCCGTGGGCGCCTGCGGCATGTCCCTGGCCATGCCCAATATCTCGGCCATGATCAGCCGGGCCTCGCCGCCGGATCGGCAGGGGGCCATGCTGGGGCTCAACATGGCCTCCAGCTCGGTGGCGCGCATCTTCGGCCCCATGGTCGCTGGGGGCCTATTCTCCGGCCTGGGGCATGACTGGCCCTTCCTGATCGGCGCGCTCTTGACCGTTCCGGCGGCGGTGATGGCGCTGAATGCGGGGAGGGTCATTCGCAAGGTCGATGACGGCGTGAAAGCCCCGGCCTGACTCATCTTGCGCTGGCCTCGGTCTTCGCGTAGAAGCCGCGCCTTCGCGTACCGAACCGCCGGGCGAACAGGCATGCCTGGGCGGTTCATAACTCTGGAGAGACACCTCCCCCGACGGGCTCAAACAGTCCGAAGGACGGTCGCCCCTCCAATATGGAGACTGAAATGCCGAAACTGAAGACGAAGTCGGGCGCCAAGAAGCGCTTCAAATTCACGGCCACTGGCAAGGTGAAGGCCGGGGTTGCGGGCAAGCGTCACCGCTTGATCAGCCACAACTCGAAATACATCCGCCAGAACCGCGGCACCGAGACCATGTCCGACGCCGACGCCAAGAAGATCAAGTCCTACATGCCGTACGCCTGATCGGCGCGCGCTGTACGAACTGATCCAACCCAAAGAATTTGAAGGAATAGCGACATGGCTCGCGTGAAACGTGGCGTAACTTCGCACGCCAAGCACAAGAAGGTTCTGGAGCAGGCCAAGGGCTTCTCCGGCCGCCGCAAGAATACGATCCGTACGGCCAAGGCCGCCGTCGACCGCGCCGGGCAATATGCCTATCGCGACCGCCGCGCCAAGAAGCGCAACTTCCGCGCCCTGTGGATCCAGCGCATCAACGCGGCCGCCCGTATCGAAGGCTTCACCTACAGCCAGTTCATCAACGGCCTGAACAAGGCCGGCGTCGAGCTGGACCGCAAGGTTCTGGCCGCCATCGCCGCCGATCCGACCGGCTTCAAGGCGATCGCCGACAAGGTCCGCGCCGCCCTGGCCTAAGCCGGGTTTTCGCGACAAGGATCAACGCCCGCTCCGGTTCGCCGGGGCGGGCGTTCTTCGTTTCAGGGATCAGGCTGCGGCCCTCTCGGCCGCCGGGGTCTCTGCTTCGGCTTCGGCCAGGACCAGGCGAATGGCGTTCAACAGGGCGTCGGGTTGAATCGGCTTCTGCGCCACCCCGTTCATGCCGGCGGCGACATAGTCCAGCTCGTCGCGCTCGTCGGCGTTGGCCGTCAGGGCCAGGATGGGCAGGCGGGCGGCCGGTCCGGGCAGGGCGCGGATGGCGCGGGTCGCCGCGATCCCATCCATGACCGGCATCTTGATGTCCATCAAAGCCAGGTCGAAGGGGCGGTTGCTGACGGCGTCCAGCGCCTCCTGTCCGTTCTCGGCCAGTTCGACCGTGCAGTTGAACATCTCCAGCAGCTTGGCGGCGACGAAACGGTTGGCGGCGTTGTCGTCGACCACGAGGACGTGCAGGGTCTCGTGCGGGGTGGGCTCTGCCATCGGAGCGGCGGCGGCGGCCTCTTCGGCCGCGCAAGCGGTCAGGGGCAGGACGACATGGAAGCGCGCCCCGCCCTGGGGCGAGACGCTGAGGCCGATGCCGCCGTCCATCCGTTCGGCGATCTGGCGGCAGATGGCCAGGCCCAGACCGGCGCCCGCGCCTTCGCGCCCCGCCTTGCCGATGTTGAAGGGCTCGAAGATGGTCGCGGCCGCCGTTTCGGGCACGCCGGGGCCGCTGTCGTCCACCGTCAGTTCGACCCTAACGCCGTCGCGGGTCGTATGGCTGGACAAGGTGACGATGACCCCGCCGCTCTGGGTGAATTTCAGGGCGTTGCCGACCAGATTGTTCAGCAGTTGCTTGATCCGCATGCCGTCCGCCCGGACCCAGGGGCTGGCCTCGAATTCGGTGCGGACGGTCAGGCTCAGCGCCTTTTCCTCGGCGCGGGCGCGCCAAAGGGCGTCGATGTCGAAGGCCACGGCCGACAGGTTCAGCGGCTCTTCCTCCAGGGTCAGCATCCCGGCCGAGGCGCGCGACATGTCCAGCGCGTCGGTCAGCAGCCGCAGCAGGCTCTGGCCGGAATCGATGACGGTGCGGACATAGGGGCGCAGCTCTTCCTGCTCGAGCTTCTTCTCCATCAGGGCCGCGACGCCCAGGACGCCGTTCAGAGGCGTGCGGATCTCGTGGCTCATGACCGCCAGGAACTCGGACTTGGCGCGGCTGGAGGCGACGGCCTCGGCCTCGGCGGCGGCCAGGTCGCGGGCCAGGGCGCCCATTTCCTCGGCGCGCTGGCGGTGCAGGGCGGCGCCCGCCTGGACGATCTGCAAGGCGGTGCCGACCCCCAGGTAGCGGCCGTCGGCGACGACGATGAAGCCGCCCAGGAGGGCGCCCAGTTCGGCCGCGCCATAGGCTTGAAAGAAGGTCTCGGCGCTGGTCGAGGCCTCGGCGATCGGCGCATTGCGGTCCATCAGGCTTTCGGCCGGCTTGCGCGCATAGAGGGCGCGGCCGAACTCGGCCGCCATCCTCAGGGTGAAGGCGTTGCGCTCGATAAGCCCCAGGGGACGGCCGTCGTCACCCACCACCGCCAGGGCCAGGGTGTTTGGCTCGGTCTGGAACCGCTCGAACACCTCCGCCCCCAGGGTGGACGGAGCGACCGGCGCAATCAATTCGACGAAATCACCAATCAGCGGCATTCGGCCCCCCTTATGTCCACGCAGGCGGGCTTAACCTTCGAACTTTAACATCGGCTTTGCCGTTCATGAAGCTTTCGAGGCGGGTTTCCGACAACCATTCAGTTATCGGACAATATTCGGCTCGGTGTAGGCGAGGCCGCCGATCTGGGCTAATTCACGCCGATGAAATCCCGTTTCTCTCTTTTCGGTCTGGTCCTCGTCCTGCTTTGTGGGATCGGCGGCGCGGCCGTCGCCCAGGATCGGAAGGTCGCCGTGACCTTCGACGACCTGCCCTATCAGGGGGCGGCGGCGGCCTTGTGCGACCCGGCGCGGCTGATGCGGCTGACGACGGATTTCCTGGCCATGCTCAAGCCGCTGGACACCCATGGGACGGCCTTCGTCAATGACGGCCGGGTGTGTGAAACGACGCGGGTCTCCACCCTGCCGACGGTTCTGAACCTGTGGCTGGACGCCGGCCTCGACCTGGGCAACCACAGCTTCAGCCATATCAACATCCACCGGACGACCGCCGAGGCCTATCTGGCCGATGTGGACGCCGGGGCGGCGACCGCGCGGGCGGCGCTTCAGGCGCGGGGCCGGACCCTGCGCTGGTTCCGCCACCCCTATCTGTTCACCGGCGAGACCCAGGAGAAGCATGACGCCATCGCCGCCGGCCTGGCCCAGCGCGGCTATACGATCGCGCCGGTGACGATCGACAACAACGACTGGATGTTCGCCGACGTCTATCGCAAGGCGGAAGAGCTGGGCGACGCGGCGCTGAAGCGGCGGATCGGCGAGGCCTATGTGGCCCATATGACCCGGGTGCTCGACTTCTATGAACCCTACAGCGCCGAACTGACCGGCGGGCGCGAGCCGGCCCAGGTCCTGCTGCTGCACGCCAACAGCCTGAACCAGACCTATTATCCGCAGATCCACGCCCTCTATCTGGCGCGCGGCTATCGGTTCGTGCCCCTGGAGGAGGCCCTGTCGGACCCGATCTATCAGCACGCTGACACCTATGTCCGCGCCAATGGAATCTCGTGGCTGCACCGCTGGAAGGTCACCGACGGCGAAGCCATTCGCGGGGAGCCCGAACCGCCCGCTTGGATCGTCGCGGCCAACAAGGCGCCGGCGTCGGAACTTCAGGCCATCGCCGGGGCGCAAACCGCGCCTTGAAGGGTGACGAAACGGCTCCGGCCCGCTAAGGCACGGGCCAAATGACCGATCTCGCCACACTCGAACTCGACCTGATCAACGCCATCGGCGGCGCGGACACCGTCGCCGCCCTGGAGGAGGTGCGCGTCGCCGCCCTGGGCAAGTCCGGCTCCGTCTCCGGCCTGCTGAAGGGGATGGGGGCCATGAGCCCCGACCAACGCCGCGAACAGGGGCCGATGATCAACGGCCTGCGCGACCGCGTGTCCGCCGCCATCACGGCCAGGAAGGCCGAACTGGAGGCGGCCGAACTGGACGCCCGGCTTCAGGCCGAGCGGATCGACCTGACCCTGCCGGCCCGGCCGCGCAGGAAGGGCGGGGTTCACCCCACCATGCAGGTGATGGACGAGATGATCGCCCTGTTCGCCGAGATGGGCTTTGCGGTCGCGGAAGGCCCGGACATCGAGGACGACTTCCACAACTTCACCGCCCTGAACTTCCCGCCGAAACATCCGGCGCGGGAGATGCACGACACCTTCTTCCTGAAGCCCGATCCCGAGACGGGCGAGCGCAAGGTGCTGCGGACCCACACCAGCCCGGTGCAGGTCCGCACCATGATGTCGCAAAAGCCGCCGATCCGCATCGTCGCGCCGGGCCGCACCTTCCGCAAGGATTCGGACGCCACCCACACGCCGATGTTCCACCAGATCGAAGGTCTGGTGATCGACCGCGACATCCATATGGGTCATCTGAAGACCACGCTTCAGACCTTCATCGCCCGCTTCTTCGAACTGGACGCGGTTCAGGCGCGCTTCCGTCCGCACCACTTCCCCTTCACCGAACCGTCGGCGGAGATGGATATCCGCTGCGACCGATCCGGCGGGAAACTGGTGTTCAACACCGGCGACGACTGGCTGGAGATCCTGGGCTGCGGCATGGTGCATCCCAATGTGCTGAAGAACTGCGGCATCGACCCGGACGAATATCAGGGCTTCGCCTTCGGCATGGGGGTGGATCGGCTGGCCATGCTGAAATACGGCGTGCCCGACCTGCGCCCCATGTTCGAGGCCGACACGCGCTGGCTGGCGCACTACGGCTTTTCGGCCTTTGCGGCCCCCAATCCGGCTTCGGGCCTGAGCTGAATCATGAAGATCGAAGACGACACGCTGAAACTGCCCCTGATCGGGGCCGGTCCCGCCTATGAGGGCGTCCACATCTGGCTGCCGCAGCTGGTCATTGAGGCCGCGCAGCGCGGCGAGGCGATGATCGCCGGCAAGACCTTCCGCGACTGCTTTCTGGAAGGGCCGGCTGTGCTGCTGGCCGTCGGCGGGTGCAGCTTCGACGGCTGCAACATGGGTGACGCCATGGGCGACCCGCGTAATCTGCTGCTTCAGCCGGTCGGCCCTGAAAAGGTCACCGGCACGGTCGCCTTCCAGGACTGCAGCTTCGTCAACTGCCGCTTCCTGCGCGTCGGCTTCACCGGGACGCCGGAGTTTCTGACCAATATTCAGCAGGTTCTGGGCGGGGTTCCGGCATGAAGTTCACCCTTTCCTGGCTCAAGGATCACCTCGAAACCGAGGCCGACGTCCATCAGATCGCCGAGGCCATGACCATGGCCGGGCTGGAGGTCGAGGAGGTGCTCGACCCGGCCGCCAAGCTCGCGCCCTTCACCGTGGCCAAGATCCTGTCGGCCGAACGCCACCCCAACGCCGACCGGCTGCAGGTCTGTCAGGTCGAGACGGTGGACGGGATCAAGGAGATCGTCTGTGGCGCCCCGAACGCGCGGGCGGGCCTGACCACCATCTACGCCCCCATCGGCGCCTATGTGCCGGGTCTTGGCGTCACCCTGGTCGAGAAGCCGGTGCGCGGCGTGGTGTCCAACGGCATGCTGTGCTCGGCCTCCGAGCTTGAGCTGGCCGACGAAAGCGACGGTATTCAGGAACTGCCGCCGGAGATCCCGGTGGGAACCCCGGTCGCCGGCCTGTTCGGCGCCGAGCCCGTCATCGACTTCGAGGTCACGCCGAACCGGCCCGACTGGCTGGGCGTGGCGGGGATCGCGCGCGATCTGGCCGCCGCCGGCGTCGGCAAGCTGAAGCATTTCGACATCGCCGTGGTGCGCGGGGGCTTTCCGTCGCCGATCAGCGTGCGGCTGGACGCGCCCGAGATGTGCCCGGTCTTCGCCGGTCGGGTGATCCGGGGCGTCAAGAACGGCCCGTCGCCCGCCTGGCTGCAGAAACGCCTGACCGCCATCGGCCTGCGCTCGATCAACCGCCTGGTCGATGTCACCAATCTGATCGCCTACGACCGCGCCCGGCCGCTGCACGTCTATGACCTGGCCAAGCTGTCGGGGACCGAGATCGTGGTGCGGGGCGGACAGGTTTCGGCCGGGACAGCCCATATCGAGGGCGGCGAGCCCGAGCATCTGATCGCCCTGGACGGCAAGACCTATGCGGTCTCCGCCGCCGACTGCGTCATCGCCGACGCCGGGGGCGAGCGCCCCATCGGCCTGGGCGGGGTCATGGGCGGCGAAAGCACCGGCTGCGACGACGACACTACCGACGTCTTCCTGGAAAGCGCCTGGTTCGACCCTCTGGTCATCGCCCAGACGGGCCGCGCGCTCGGCATCCATTCCGACGCCCAGTATCGGTTCGCGCGCGGCGTCGATCCGGTCTCGGTCACGCCGGGGCTGGAGCTGGCCACCCGCCTGATCCTGGACCTGTGCGGCGGCGAGCCGTCCGAGATCGTCTTCGTCGGCGAACCCCCGGCCAGCCCGGCGCCCTTCGCCTTCGACCCCGCCTATGTGAAGCGGCTCAGCGGCATGGATCTGCCGACGGATCGGATCGGGACCATCCTGGGCCAGCTCGGCTTCCTGGTGCAGGCCGCCCCGGCCGGTCAGGCCGAGCCCTGGATCGTCACCCCGCCGTCGTGGCGGCGCGACGTCGAGGGCCGGGCCGATCTGGTGGAAGAGGTGGCGCGGATCGAGGGCTTCGACAGCCTGCCCGACACGCCCCTGCCCGAGGTCGCCCGCTCCGCCGGCGGGGTGCTGAACCCCCGCCAGGGCCGCGTCCGGACGGCGCGCCGCGCCTTGGCGGCCCTGGGATACGCCGAGGCCGTCACCTGGTCCTTCACCAAACAATCGATCGCCGCCCTGTTCGGCGGCGGGGACGATCGGTTGGTGCTGGAGAACCCGATTGCGGCCGATCTGGACTGCATGCGGCCCTCGGCCCTGCCGAACCTGATCCAGGCCGCGGCGAGGAACGCCGCGCGCGGCTTCGCCGACGCCGCCCTGTTCGAGATCGGCCCGGTCTATCTGGGCGACGGACCGGCGGATCAGCGCACGGTCATCGCCGGCCTGGTCGCGCCCCACGCCGCCCGTCACTGGACCGGCGCCGGTGACGACGCCCTGTTCGCCCTGAAGGCCGATCTGACCGCCGTGCTGGAGGAGATCGGCGCCCCGGTCGCCTCGCTGCAACTGGTCCAGGGTCAGAACCGCGACTGGTGGCACCCCGGCCGTTCAGCCCGCCTGCAGCTGGGCCCGAAGAATGTGATGGTCGAGTTCGGCGAGCTGCATCCGCGGGTGCTGAAGGCGCTGGACGCCGACGGTCCGATGCTGGCGTTCGAAATCGTGCTGGACGCCGTGCCCGAGCCGCGCGGCCAGAAAGGCAAGAATGGGTCGGGCAAGGCGCGGGGAACCGCCGACCTGTCGGCCTTCATGCCCCTGACCCGCGACTTCGCCTTCGTGGTCGAGGAGGCCAAGCCGGTCGGCGATCTGGTCCGGGCCGCAGCCGGCGCCGACAAGGCGCTGATCGCCGACGTCCGGGTGTTCGACGTCTATCGCGGCAAGGGGGTGGACGAGGGCTTCAAGTCCGTCGCCCTGGAAGTCGTGATCCAGCCGCGCGAGGCGACCCTGGCCGAGGCCGAGATCGAGGCCCTGACCGCCAAGGTGGTGGCGGCAGTGGAGAAGCAGGGCGGCAAGCTGCGCGCCTGACGTCCTGCGGTCCGAAGATCAGGCCGCCAGGCGTTCGCGCGCCTCGGCTACGATCTCCAGGCTGCGGATTCGCGCGGCCTTGTCGAACATCATCCCGGTGATCATCAGCTCGTCCACCTGGGTCAGGGCGATGAAGTCCGACAGCTGCTTTTTGACGGTCTCTGGCCCGCCGACGGCGGAATAGGTCAGACGGCTGCGCGCGCCCTCGATCTGCTGGGGGGTCAGAACGGCGGCGATGTCATCGACCGGCGGCGGCAGTCGTCCGGGCTTGCCGGTCGAAAGCCGGGCGAAACTCTGCTGCATCGAGGTGGCCAGGCGGACCCCCTCGTCGTCCGTCTCGGCGGCGAAGACGTTCAGCACGGCCATGGCGTGAGGGGCCGCCAGCCGGTCGGACGGAGTGAAGTTGCGGCGATAGAGGGCCAGGGCCTCCAACAGAAGTTCCGGCGCAAAATGGCTGGCGAAGGCGTAGGGCAGGCCAAGCTGCCCCGCCAACTGGGCGCTGAACAGGCTGGAGCCCAGGAGCCAGATCGGCACGCGCAGCCCCGCGCCCGGCACGGCCCGGACCGGCTGGTTCTCGGCGGCCGGCTCGAACCACTGGATCAGTTCGACCACGTCGCGCGGAAAATGGTCCGCCCCCTCGAAATAGCGGCGCAGGGCGCGCGCCGTGGCCCCGTCGGTTCCGGGCGCCCGACCCAGGCCCAGGTCGATACGGCCGGGATAGAGGGTCTCCAGGGTGCCGAACTGTTCGGCGACCACCAGGGGCGCGTGATTGGGCAACATGACCCCGCCCGAACCGACCCGGATCCGCTCGGTGCCCGCCGCGACGTGACCGATGACGATCGCGGTCGCGGTCGCGGCGATGCCCGGCATGTTGTGATGCTCGGCCAGCCAGAACCGCTGATAGCCCAGCCGATCGGCCGCCTGGGCCAGGGCCAGGGTCTCGTCGAAGGCGCGACGGGCGTCGCCCCCTTCGACGATGGGGGAGAGGTCGAGAACAGAAAAGGGGATCATGGAGCTTAGATCGGCAGCCTCGGTCGCGGTTCAAGGGGCGGAGCGTTTGCGGGGGCGGGGCGTCTGCGGACCCGCCGGGAACCCGAACTGCGTCAAAGGGCTTTGAGCGGGGACTCTGAAAAGAACAGGAGACGGCGCCGTGACCGAAGACAAGGCTGTGGAGCCCCAGATCGAGGGCCGCGAGGCGCGCGAGGCCCAGGACGTCGGCGAAAAGCCCGATCTGGGTCAGATGGGCGACGCTCTGATCGAGGCGCTGGACGGATCGGATTCGGGATCGGACACGCGGGCGGGTTCGCTGCGCGGCGGCTCGGCGAGCGGTTCGGACGAGGATCCGGATTCAGCAGTCATCAACAAGGCCCTGGCGGCCGAAGGGCGGGCGGAGGCCGACCCCCAGTCGCCGTCGAACGCGGAGCCGAACGCCGTCGCGGAGTCCGGCCGCCGTTTCACCGGCGAGGCGGGCGATCCGGTCGAGGGCGGGCGCGGCGGCGACTGAACGCCTTGCTGGCGCCGCATCCTTAGGCCACGGTGCCGCCTCGACCACGGGTCCAAGGGACGATTCCCCGATGATACGCCTTTCGGCGGCCTCGGCCGCCTTTCTGATATTGACGCTCGCCGCTTGCGGCCGAGAGGAGGCCCAGACGGCCCAAGGCCGCGCCGCTCCTGCAGCGACTGAAGCGCCGCCGGCCGCGGCGGTCGGTACTGCGGTCGCGCCCGACGCCGAAACCGCCGCCCCCGCCTCAAGCGGCGGCGTTGAGCCCGCCGCCCCGGGGGCGCCCGACTACGCCGCCCTCTATCCCGGCGCGGTCATGGACCAGCCGGGGACGACGGCGACCGGACCCGACGGAGACGGCGGCCTGGTCACCTTCCGAACCTCCGCCAGCCCCGATGAGGTGGTGGCCTTTTATCGTGAACGGGCCGAACAGGCCGGCCTTTCGTCCGTCATGGGGATGAACCAGGGCGACGCCCGCGCCTATGGCGCCGCCGGCGGCCCGGCGGGTGCGACCAATATCCACGTCGTCGCCGCACCCGGCGAAGGCGGAGAGACCTCCGTGCAGCTGAGCTGGAGCGAAGGGCGGTGAAGCCGTTCGCCGCCTCATTCGCGGCGGTTCTGACGACAGCCTTTGTCCTGTCGGCCTGTGCGGGCGCGGGGCGGCCGTCCCCCGCGCCGGTCTTCGTCCTGGCCGACAGCGGCTATCTGTTGCCCGAGGCCTTGGCGCGATTGGCTGAGGCCGCGCCGCCCGCTCCCGATGCGAACTCGGCCGCCGACCGCCAAGACCGCAATCAGTCGGACCGGTTCCGGGCCTTGGAACAGTCGGATCGGTGGCTGCTGGCCACCGCCCACGCCGAGGTTCGTCCGCCCCTGGCCCTGCAACATTTCGACTGCGCCCTGGGGCTTCGGCTGGGAGGCGATGCAGAGACGCCGACGCTGGATCGGATGGCGGCCAAGGCGTTTCACGATGTGCGGACCGTGTCCGAACAGGTCGCGGCCCGCGCGCGTCGCGCCCGGCCTGTGTCGAACGATCCCGACCGCCCGGCCTGCGAACGGCTGACGCCGGCGATGCGCGACAGCGCCGCCTATCCGTCCCTGGGCGCGGCGGCGGGCGCGGCCTATGCCGAGGTCTTGGCCGCGCTGGAGCCGGATCGTGCGGGCGCGGTGCGCCGCATCGGCCGTCAGATCGGCGTCAGCCGAATGGTTTGCGCGATGAACTCTCCCAGCGACGTCGCCGCCGGCGCGGCCCTCGGGCGGGCCGTCGCCTTGCAGATCATCGCCGCGCCCGCCTTCCAGGCCGAGGCGGAGGCGGCGCGGCGAGAGCTGGAGGCGCGCCGCGCCACCGGCCTGACCAATCCGGGATGCGCCGCCGAACGGGCCGCCCTGGCGGCGACGGCCGCTGACTGAAATGGTCGGCCTCCTGCTGCTGTCCTTGCTGGCGCCGATGGACGACCGTCCCGCCGCCCGGCCCGCCGCCAGGCCGTGCACGCCGCAGGAGGTGCGCGACCTGACCACCCCCTCCGACCGCCCCTATCGGCTGCTGTGTCGCGCCGTCCTGGCGGGGGCGAACGTGTCCCGTCCGGTCCTGATCGAGGGGGCGGAAGCCTCAGGCGCCGGTCTGGACTGCGGCGGCGGGACGATCCGCCAGCCGGGTGAGGCGACCGCCCAATCCCCCACCGTCGCCGTCTGGTCGCGCCAGACGCCGCAGGGGTGGAGCCGGCCGACCGGCGCGGTGGTGCGCCATTGCACCGTCGTCGGCAATATCCGCATCTGGGGCATGGGGGCGGGCGGGTCGATGCGCGACCTCCTGGCCTCGTCCCGCCGTCCCGACCATACGACCGCAGCCCAGGCGGCGGCTCCGTCCGACACTGTGCTGGAGCAGGTGCGGTTTCAGGCGACAGGGACCATTCCCCTCTATGTCGGGCCGGGGGTGACGCGGACGACCGTCGGGGAATCGCGCTTCACCGGTCGTTCGGTCTCCACCGCCGTCTATCTGGACGCCGAAAGCGCGGGCGCCCTGATCCAGGACAACGACTTCGTCCTGCGCACCGGGCGCGAAATGATCGCCGTGGACGGGTCAGGCGCCAATCGCATCATCGGCAACCGGTTCGCCCTGGGCGGTCGGGGCGGGATCTTTCTGTACCGCAACTGCGGCGAGGACGGGGTGATCCGCCACCAGACGCCGTCCTATAATCAGATCACGGACAATAGCTTCTCGGGCGCCGGCTGGCTGCGGCCTCGCACGGTGGTGGTCGGCGCGCGCGAGGGAAACCGGCGCTATTGCGCCGATGACGCGGGCTATCCCTTCGGTTCCAGCGCCGACGACGGCGACGGGGCGGTCGGCAACCGGGTCGAGCGGAACCGGACGAGACGCTGAAGGGGGCGCCGACGTCTCGCTCTTGCGAAACGGAACCGCCTCGGTCCTTAGTGGCGAGCGAGAGACTTCGGGGGATGGATCGCATGCGGCTGGTCTTGTTGTTGGCGGCTCTGACGGCGGCCCTGGGTCTGGCCGTGCTCACCACCCAGACCCCTCGACCCCAGCCGGCGAACGCGCCTGCCGCCGCTTTTTCCGCCGAAAGGGCGATGCGGGACGTGCGGCTGACGGCCCGGGCGCCCCGGCCGGTCGGCTCGACCGACCACGCCCTGGTCCAGGCCTATCTCTATGGCCGGATGGCGGAACTGGGCCTGTCGCCGACGTTCCAGGCCGGCGCCCTGTCTCCGGCGGCCGTGCGGCGGATGGAGCGGAACGGCCTTTCCACGCAAGGGGTCTCGGCCGTCAATCTGGTCGGGGTCCTGCCAGGCCGGAACCCGCGCCTGCCCCTGGTGGTGCTGATGGCCCATTACGACAGCGTGCCGGGGTCGCCGGGGGCGGCCGACGACGCCAGCGGGGTGGCCGCCGTTCTGGAGGCGGTGCGGGCGATCAAGGCGCGCGGCCCGGCCGATAGGGGGCTGATCGTCCTCCTGACCGACGCCGAGGAACTGAACCTGGACGGGGCGCGCGCCTTCTTCAGCGAACATCCGCTGCGCGACCGGGTCGGGGCGGTGGTGAACCTGGAGGCGCGGGGCGGCGGCGGTCGGGCCCTGATGTTCGAGACCGGGCCGGGCAACGCCCAGACCGTCGATCTGTACGCCCGGGCGGCGCGGCGGGCCGAGGGCGGGCCGTCCAGCAATGCGCTCGCCGTCTTCGTCTATCGGCTGATGCCCAACGGCACCGACTTCACCATCGCCGCCGACCGGGGATTGGCGGGGGTCAATCTGGCCTTCATCGGCCGCCCGGCTCAGTATCATTCGCCCAGTTCGACGCCGGAGGCTCTGGACCAGGGCAGCGTCCAGCATATCGGCGCCCAGGCGCTGGAGACGGCCGACGCCCTGTTGCGCGCGCCGACCCTGCCCCAGGCGACGCGGAACTCGGTCTATTCCGACGTCTTCGGCCTGGGCGTGTTGCGGCATGGGCCGCAGACGGGCTGGGGCCTGCTGGGCCTGGCCTTTGCGCTCACGGCCTTCGCCGCCTGGGGCGCGCGCCATGCGACCGGCCTGACCTGGAGACAGGGGGTGAAGGGCTTCACCGGCGGCCTGTGGCTGTTGAGCGTCGGCATGGTGGCGGCCCAGGCGGCGCGGGTCCTGGCGGGGCCGATCGGCGAGCGGATCGACTCCGCCGAGACCTACTACATGATGCTGCGCCGCCTGCCGTGGATGGAGGCCAGCGCGGGTCTGGCCGTCCTGGCGGTCCTGCTGGCCCTGACGGCCGGGCGGGCCCTGATCGGGCGGCGGTTGCTGGCCGGGGTGGTCGCGGCGGCCGCCGTTCTGGCGACGGTCCTGGGCGGGGTCGATTATCTGGTGCTCGGCGCCGCCGTGGTCGGCGTCGCCCTAAGCCTCTGGCCGGACGGCGAGGACGAGACGGTCTGGGGCGGCTGGCTGGGCGCGATCGTCCTGGTGCTGGTCCTGGGCGGCCTGGTCCAGGCGATCGCGCCCGAGGCGGCCCTGCTGTTTGTCTGGACCGGTCTGGCGGCGGCCTTCGCGGCGGCTCTGGCCGCCCTGATCGGCGCCCGGCTGGAGCGGTGGGCCCTGGCGCCGGCGGCCGTGGCCACGGCCCTTGTCGGCGGCTGGCTGTTCGGTCTGGGCCATTTCATCTTCCTGGGCGTGGGCATGAGCCAGGCCTGGGCCCTGGCCCTGATCGCCCTGCTGATCCTCGTCCTGGTCCGGCCCCTGGCGCCGACCCGAGCCGGGGCGAACGGCGCCCTGGTCCATACGCTCGCGGGCCTGTCGGCGGCCGTGCTGATCCTCGGCTGCGGCCTGTCCCTGGCCGCGCGCCACGCCGAACCGGCTGCGGCGGTCGACGTCACCGCGGAGTGATACGTCAGAAACGGACGTAGATCCGAAGAGTCTAGCTGTTCCTCACGAGAACATCTTGTGAACAGGAACAAACCGTGCACATAGTCGGCCTCACCAAACGGGGGCGGGTCCATGGCGGGTCTCTCCCAGGCTTTATGACGGGAATCATGGCAAGGGAGACGAAGGCAATGGCACAGGCGGCTTTGAAACTGGTGGGCAAGGAAGACGGCGAAAAACAACGCGCCCTCGAGGCGGCGATCGCCCAGATCGATCGCGCCTTCGGCAAGGGCTCGGTGATGAAACTGGGCAAGGCCGGGGTGGTGGCCGAGATCGAAAGCGTCTCGACCGGCTCGCTGGGCTTGGACATGGCGCTCGGCATCGGCGGCCTGCCGGTCGGGCGGGTGATCGAGGTGTTCGGCCCGGAATCCTCCGGCAAGACCACCCTGGCCCTGCACACGGTGGCCGAGGTGCAGAAGAAGGGCGGGGTCGCCGCCTTCGTCGACGCCGAACACGCCCTGGATCCGGTCTACGCTCAGAAGCTGGGCGTGAACCTGGACGATCTCTTGGTGTCCCAGCCCGACGCCGGGGAACAGGCGCTGGAGATCGTGGACACCCTGGTGCGCTCGGGCGCTGTGGACATCGTGGTGGTCGATTCGGTCGCGGCCCTGACGCCGCGCGCGGAAATCGAGGGCGAGATGGGCGACAGCCTGCCCGGCCTTCAGGCCCGTCTGATGAGCCAGGCGCTTCGCAAGCTGACGGCCTCGATCTCCAAGTCCAAATGCATCGTCCTGTTCATCAATCAGATCCGTCACAAGATCGGGGTCATGTACGGCAGCCCTGAGACGACGACGGGCGGCAATGCGCTGAAATTCTACGCCTCGGTGCGCCTGGACATCCGCCGCACCGGTGCGATCAAGAACCGCGACGAGGTGGTCGGCAACACCACCCGGGTCAAGGTGGTCAAGAACAAGGTCGCCCCGCCGTTCCGCGAGGTCATCTTCGACATCATGTACGGCGAGGGCATCTCCAAACTGGGCGAGGTGATCGACCTGGGCGTCAAGGCCGGGGTGATCGAGAAGTCGGGCAGCTGGTTCAGCTATGACTCGACCCGGATCGGTCAGGGCCGCGAGAATGTGCGCGAATTCCTGAAACAGAACCCCGACATCGCCGCCTCGATCGAAAAGGCGGTGCGCGCCTCGACCAACAAGATCGCCGATGAACTGCTGGGCACGCCCGAGCCCGACGAAGGCCAGGATCTGGAAGGCTGAGCCTCTCCGGACCTTAAGGATACTCCGTCGCCCCAAGCGACCCGCCACCGACCCCGCGAGGGGCGGCGGAGCGACCCGTCCGACCTCGTGTCGGGCGGGTTTTTTTTGGCCTGCCGCGCACTCGCGTGATCTGAGGCCAGGAATTCACCTTTCCGCTCATCCCGGCGAAAGCCGGGACCCAGTTCTGTCGCTCGGCAATGCGTTGGACCAAAAGCGGTGACTTGCAGCCACGCTGGATCACCCAAACCACTGGGTCCCGGCTTTCGCCGGGATGAGCGGTGAAGGGGCGGCCCCAAACCAAAACGGGCGGCCCGAAGGCCGCCCGTTCCGTACTCACACTTTCCGCAGCCAATCAGGCGGCGGCCTTCTCCTGGGCGAACCGGCCGTAGAAGGTCTCGTTCTTGGCGGCCATGTCGCGCAGCAGGTCCGGGACCTTGAACCGGTCGCCATAGGTCGCGGCCAGGCGATCCGCCGTTTCGACGAACTTGGCCAGGCCGATGCCGTCGATCATGCTGATCGGGCCGCCGGTCCAGGGCGCGAAGCCCCAGCCCAGGATGGCGCCCAGGTCGGCCTCGCGCGGGTCGTCGATGACGCCCTCGGCCCAGCAGCGGGCGACCTCGACGGCTTGGCGATACAGCAGGCGGGTCTTCAGCTCGTCGATCTGGGCGAAGGCGCCGGGCTCCTCGGGCGCATCGATGCCCTTGGTGGTCGGCGCCAGGTCGCTCAGCCCCTTCCAGATCGTCTTGGGTTTGGTGTCATAGTCATAGAAGCCCTTGCCGTTCTTGCGGCCGTAGCGTCCGCCCTCGACCATCTTGGCGACAATGTCGGCGCCTTCGGTCGGGACGTATTTGTCGCCCAGGTCCAGCGCCGTCTGTTTGGCGATCTTGTAGGACAGGTCCAGGGCGACGTCGTCGTGCATCTCCAGCGGGCCGCGCGGCATGCCGGTCATGCGGCCGACATTGTCGATCAGGGCCGGGCCGTAACCCTCCTCCAGCATGGCCATGCCTTCCATCAGGAAGGTGGAGAAGCAGCGCGAGGTGTAGAAGCCGCGCGAATCGTTGACCACGATCGGCGTCTTCTTGATCTTCAGCACATAGTCCAGCGCCTTGGCGATGGCGGCCTGACCCGTCTTCTCGCCCAGGATGATCTCGACCAGCATCATCTTGTCGACCGGCGAGAAGAAGTGGATGCCGATGAAGTCCTCAGGCCGCACGCTGGCCTCGGCCAGGCCGGTGATCGGCAGGGTCGAGGTGTTGGAGCCGAAGACGGCGCCTTCGACCAGCTGGGCCTCGGCCCGCTTGGTCACATCGGCCTTGATCTCGCGGTTTTCGAACACCGCCTCGATCACAAGGTCCGACCCCTTGATGTGGTCATAGTCGGTCGTCGCCGTGACCAGGGCCAGGGTGGCGTCATACTTCTCCTGGGTCATCTGACCGCGCGACAGACGCTTCTTCAGCAGCTCCTCGACATGGGCCTTGCCCTTGTCGGCGGCTTCCTGGGTCTGGTCGATCAGCACGGTCTCGATGCCGGCCATGACCTGCACATAGGCGATGCCGGCGCCCATCATGCCCGCGCCCAGGACCGAGACCTTCTTGGGATCGGATTTCGGCACGCCGGCGGGCCGCACGGCGCCCTTGTCCAGCTCCTGCTTGGACAGGAACAGGGACCGGATCATGGCCTGGGCCTGGGGCGTCATCAGGGTCTTGATGAAATAGCGGGTCTCGATCCGCAGGGCCGCGTCCATCGGCACCTGGGTCCCTTCGTAGACGGCCTTCATCAGGTTCACCACGGCCGGATAGTTGCCGTAGGACTGTTTGCGCAGCATGGCGTTGCCGACCATGAAGTTCTGGATGCCGGCCGGGTGATAGGGGCCGCCGCCGGGCAGTTTGAAGGACTTGTCGTCCCAGGGCTGGACGGCCTTGCCGCCGTTCTTGATCCAGGCCTTGGCCGCCTCGACCGCTTGGCCCTTTTCGACCACCTCATGGACGATGCCGGCGCCCTTGGCGTCGTTCGGGCGGAAGGACTTGCCCTCGCTCATCGCCATCATGGCGTTCTGGACCCCGACCAGACGGGTCAGACGCTGGGTGCCGCCGCCGCCGGGGAAGAGGCCGACCTTGATCTCGGGCAGGCCCAGCTGGATCTTGTTGTCGTTCTCGACCACGCGGTAGTGGCAGGCGAGGGTGAACTCCAGCCCGCCGCCCAGGGCCAGGCCGTTGATCGCCGCCGCCACCGGCTTGCCGCAGGTCTCGAGCGCGCGGAAGGCGCCGTTCAGCGCCCAGCCGGCGTCGAAGGCCTTCTGCAGGTCGCCGCCGCCGGAAAGCACGCCGCCCGCCATGTCGCCCAGGTCCGCGCCGGCGCAGAAGCCCGAGGCCTTGCCCGAGGTGATGACGGCGCCCTTGATGGTTTCGTCGGTCTTGATCCGTTCGACCAGTTCCGGGATCTCCTTCATCACCGCGCTGGTCAGGGTGTTCATCGAACGGCCCGGCACGTCGAAGGCGATGACGGCGATGCCGTCGGCGTCGATGTCGATCTTGAAGTTTTCCATAATCTCTCTTCCTCAGATCCTCCCCCAGCGGGGGAGGGGGACCGCGAAGCGGTGGAGGGGGCCGCCGCCGACGCCGGCGATGGGTTCGGGGGGGGGGGGGG